>CAYUBX010000490.1:0-3382 GCA_964443165.1 uncultured Acidimicrobiales bacterium | reverse complement strand
CTAACAGAAACCAACAAAAACTTTTCGGATTGCGAGGAGGGGCACCACGTCGGGGTGCTGCGGGGGTGTTGCTACCAGGTCTGCAACTCGGGAAGGACCTCGGCAGCGAATAGCCGCATACTCGCGTCGACCTGATCGTGAGGGAGCCCTCCGAAGCGAAAGCACGTGGCCAACTCGTAGTCGCCCATCAGCTCCCGCCGCTCCTGAAAGTGATGAAGAATCTGGTCGGGGGTGCCGTACGCAGTGGCTTCCATGAAGCCCTCGAGAAAGCCGCTCTCGCCTACCTTCCGCAAGACCTCAGCAGCGCGAGCGTAGGCGTCGTATCCCTCCGTCGAGGAGAAATGGTCTCCCATGACTTCGTAATGCTCCAACACCGATCCGAGGTATGTCCCCATGTGGCGCTCGGCCCTCTCCTTCGCCACGCGCTCATCAGCGTGGCAGTAGCAGAAATCCGCTGTGAGGGGCGGGGGCGGCTCCATTCCGTGAAATTCCCGGAACAGATCACGCCAGCGAGTGATGGACGGCATGCGGCTCGGCCATGAGCGGTCGGCGAACATCGTCATCCGGGCACCCAGCCGGGCGGCTGACTCGACGGAGTCGTCGGAGCTTGCGACGGCGTAGATGCGACCCTGCATGTCCGACCTGGGGCGTGGCCGGATCTCGGTGCGCGGCTGGGGGTAATAGGGGCCGTTGCCTTCGATAAAGCCAGTGCTCAGTGCCTCGAGCACCATGGCGGCACCCTCGTCGAAGCGATCGCGGCTCTCGCTCATCTCGACTCCGCGAAAGGCGGCGTACTCGCGACGCGAGAGTCCTCGCCCCATGCCAAAGCGGATCCGCCCCGGGGCCAGATGCTCGAGCATGGAAATCTTCTCAGCAACGCGCAGCGGGTCGTGCCACGGCATGATCACCGCCGCGGTGCCGAGATCGATTCGCTGCGTCGCCGCGGCCAGATAGGACAGCAGCTGCACGTTGTCCGGACACCACGAGTAATCGAAGAAGTGATGCTCGGCGGGCCAGAGCACGTCGAAGCCGAGCTCGTCGGCCATGCAGGCCATCTTCATTTCCTGTTGGAAGACGGTCGTGTCGTCGTGGTCCCAACCGGTGCTGGCGAAGACCATCTGCATGCCTACGTCCATCAGTTGCCTCCCTGGTTACTTGTCGACAGATACGAGCGGAGTACTCGCTCGACTCTGCCACTCCGCCTACGGGCTTCGAGTCTCGCGTCCGCCGAGACTCCGGGTCGAGAATGGTGGTGCCCAGGATCGAGAGACGGAGAGCTGTCGTCGGACTGTGGATCGACGTCTAGGGCGCTGGTGTCCGATGATGCAGGCCCGGCTTGCGCTCAGCGCGCGTTTGCTTCTCGAGGTAGAGGTCTCCGAAGACGGCTGGCGGGTAGTTCGAGCCGCCATCTGGGCCCAAGCAGGTGGGGACGGAGCGAATCTCTGCGTCGAAGTTGGCGTTGTGGAAAAAGGGGATGGCGATTCGCGCGGTGGACGCGTGTTCTCGCGGCGGATTGGCGACGCGGTGAAGGTTTGAATGCCAGCGGTCGTTTGTCCAGCGGGCCATCAGATCACCGATGTGGCAGACGAGAGCGCCCGGTCCGGGGTGGACGTCGATCCACTCGCCACCCCGACTCTCGACCTGCAGGCCTCCGGGCGTGTCGTCTGCGTAGAGAAGCGTCATCGTGCCGTAGTCGGTGTGAGGCCCTGCACGCAGCTGCCCGGATGCGGGTAGGTCCGGCTGTGGCGGGTAGTGCACGACCCGAACGACGCTCGTGTGTTTGTCGACCTTGTCAGCGAAGTAGGACGGCGGAAGTCCCAGCGCGACGGCGAAGAGTCGCATCATCGAGGTCGCCAGCGAAGCAAAGCTCCGGTAGTAGTCCTCGAAGGCCGCCCGGAAAGCCGATGGCCGGGCTGGCCAGGTGTTGGGAGCGAAGAACGATGATGCCTGTGGGGCGATCTCACCCTCGAAGTCCCACGGTCCGAAGGCGAAGCCTTCCTGGAGGTCGGGCGGAGTCTCTTGCCCGAGGGTGTACGCGAGCGACCGGTTACCGATCCAGTTGTATCCGCGGCTCATGTGCTCAGGCGGGTTCGCGGCGCGCATCTTCTCGTCGAGGTCGTACCCGAAGAACTCAGCCGCCAAATCGCGAGCCCTCGTCACGGTGTCCCATTGGATTTCGTGGCCAACGATCGTCATGAAGCCGACGCCACGCAGCGCCGCATCGACCTCGCTGGCAACTTTGCCGCCGGCGACCGCGTCACCGGACAGAAACGGGGCGATGTCGATGACTGGAACCTCTCCGTTCGTCATGGTCTTGAAGCTAGTCCGGTGGATTTCGGGGCGGGCCCTGTACGGTCCGCAGAGATCGCACGCTCGACAGCTCATCGTGCATATGGCCCCTTCTCGGCACGAGGTCGCAGGGTTGCGGGAACGATCCACTGAAGCTCGGGCGCTGTCCCGCGCAGCGGCGGACGGCGGCTCGAAGCCTCGTGTTCGAGACGCCGGGCCAAGCACCCGACGATCGTCCCCGCCGGAACGAGGATCAGCAAGTCGCTGTAGATCAGTCTGACAATCTCCATGGGCGCATGACGCGCGGTCACGGAGGTTCCTAACGGTTTTGCGTCGAGAAGTGGCGGCGACATCGGTCCGAGGCGGGTCACCGTAGAGGTGGTATTGCCTACCCGGATGTTGCTCCGGTCAGTTCGACGAAGCGGTAGTCGACGTCGCCTGATTCAGCCCAGTCCGTCGACGATGACGGCCCGGCCGTTGGTGGTCGCTCCGAGACGGATGCCAACGACGGCTTGGTAGTCGTCGGACTCGTATGCGGCGAGCGCCGCTTCTTTGGAGGGGTACTCGATGACCACGGTCTGGGCGCCTGCGTCGCCCTCCTTGACCGTCGAGGCGCCGTCGAGCACGAGGAGCCTGCCACCCCCGGCCATGATCGGAGCAGCTCCCTTCTGGTACTCCCGGTACTTGTCGGGGTCGGTGACGTCGTAGTTCGCAACGAGATAAGCGGCCATGAGCACGGTCTAGCACCTCGCCCGGCGACGGACCGCGCCTCCGCGGGGGTCACTCCGTGTCGACGTAGACGGCTCTGCTGAAGCGATCGACCTGCATCAGGCGGGAGGTGAACTCCAGCCGATCTCCGTGGTCGACGCGTGTCCCGTCGGGGAGCCGCACGATCGCCTCGACGTCCGTCGAGAGCGGCCGGTCGGGGTCGAGGCTGCCGAGCTCGACGGTGGCCTTCACGCCTGGGCCGCCGTCGAAGTCGGCATCGAAGCGGAACTCGCGAACCCGGCTGACCTCGCCTTCCCATTCAACAGTTCGACCCAGATGGTTGGTCTCGAAGTGTTCGATCACCTCATAACCGCGGCGACCCTCG
>CAYUBX010000489.1:242-3401 GCA_964443165.1 uncultured Acidimicrobiales bacterium | reverse complement strand
CACCGACGCCGGGCGCGACGAACTCGGCGCCCTCGCCAAGGGCGCCCGCAACCACGCGATGGCCAACATCGGGACCGAGATGCAGGTCGCACTCCCGACCTGATCCTGCAATGGCCTGTGAGTGGCTAGGCGCGCACAAGCCAGGACACGCGTGGCCATGAGGCTCCGTAATGGATGACGGCCGCGGCGGCCGATGCCACTCCGAACCCGGCCCGGGAGATCCGGCTCCCCCAAGCGTGCGCTGATCTAGAAGCGCAGAGGCGAGCTGGTGCTCCAGCCGAGGTCGTCCTCGGCGATGTTGAACATCACCTGTTTCCAGGTCACGTCGATCGCCGAATCGTCTCCGTCGACGCCGTCGACCATCAGCTCGAACATCCCGTCGTCGGTCTCGGCGGACGGGCGGTCGAGGAGCGCCATGAACGCCTCGGCCATCTCGGACGGCTCGAGCATGCGCTTCTGCCAGCGGCCGAAGACCCGCTCGTTCTCGGCGTACTCGTCGGTCATGCCCGTCCGGATGAACGGGAACATCAGGCTGAAGCACGTGACGAGGTCGGCGCTGCGGCCGAGGTTCACCTTCAGAACGCGCGGGAGCTGGAGCACGGCCCAGTTGCTAAGCGCATACCCCGGCACGCTGACACCGGGATCGATCGCCTGTCGCGACGAGACGTACACGAGCTGGATCGGCTCGTCGTGATGCACCGCCTCGCCGGCCCAGAGGTGCGTCGAGGCGAGGAAGCCGTCGATCTTGGTGTCGAGCACGAGCCGCGACTCGTCGAGGTTGTCGAGGAAGTGCTGGCGGGCGCGGGCGCGACGCACCGCGGTGGGTTCGCCTTCGACCTGACGGGGCGCCCGACCGAACGTGTACCCCGATTCGGTGAGACCGCTGTTGCACACGACGAGGTTGGGTGGCAGCCCGCCCATCTGCTCGATGACGTAGGTGCGGCACGCCCACAGGTCACGGAAGTTGGTGACATCGGCCTGCACCGGGAACGCGTTCACGCCCTGGTCTCGCAACTCGAACACCAGGTCGAACCCGTCCTCGTGACTGCGATGGAAGTGCACGCCCACCGACTCGGCACCGTTGAGGCCCGCACACAGGGCGAACGCCTGGCCGATGCCGCCGTCTTTTCCTGCGCCGGTGATGAAGACGCGCTTTCCTTCTATCGCGGAGCGGTACTGGTCGAACCGGAACGAATCCGTGGGCGCCGTGTAGGTCATGGGGGAGTCCAGTGGGAAGGGCCCGAGGGGGACAGGCCGGTCTGGCGAAGTTACTGGTTGGTAACCGGCCGCTTCCACATCAATGCGTTGCGGCGCATCGTGGCCACCAACACATCATTCTGGTTGTGAGCGCGGTGCTCGAAGAGGATGATCCCCTGGTCGCCCTTGCTCTTGGACTCACGTGCCGAGATGACCTCGCTCTCCACGCGGAGGGTGTCGCCGTGGAACACCGGCGCGGGGAAGTTCATCTCCTCGAAGCCGAGGTTGGCGACGGTCGTGCCGTGAGTGGTCTCGTGCACGGAGATTCCGACCACCAGCGCCGCGGTGAACATCGAGTTGACCAGCGGTTGCCCGAACTGTGTCTCGTTCTGGGCGTAGTCGAAGTCGAGGTGAAGGGCGGCGGGGTTCATCGTCATCGTGGTGAACATGATGTTGTCGGTCTCGGTGACCGTCCGACGGAGTCGGTGTTGGATCACGAGACCGGGAGTCAGTTCTTCGAACCAGAGCCCGCCGTGCGGTCGATCGGTCATGTCAGTTCATCCCCGGAACTTCGCACACCTGATCGAGCTCGATCTCGGCGTGGACCACTGCGTTCTGATGTGCGCCCGCGCACCACGACGGGGTCACCATCGTGTACAACCCCGAACCGCCGGCCTGAAAGACCAGGATTCGCGACGGGTCCTTGAGCACCTGGATCAGCTTGTCGTCGGGGTCCTCGGACACCTCGGCGAACTTCGAACCGATCCGTCGAAGCGTGCCGAGCGAGATGGTCGCCCGCTTGCACAGTTCTTCCTGGACGTCCTCGCGAGTGAGGCCGGCCCGCCGGATGACCTCGGCGTGGTCGGGATTCATGATCACGGCGTACGAGCCATGGCGAAGGTGGACGTTGTTGCTTCCTGGGTTCGCCATCACGAGCGCGATGACCTCGAGCAGCTTCTTGTAGCTGTCGGGGTCGTCTGCATCGCCCGAGAACATCGTCGAATGCGGGGCCTCGGCGCCCGTGACGATGACTGCGCTCTGGTCGGGGCCATAGCCGAACTGGGTGTGGAGCCCCGGGAAGGGTCCACCTTCCTCGTCCTCGGCCAGGCAGTAGGTGAACTTGCCCGGATGGCCGTGCAGTGCCATGTCGGAGGTGCCGGGCCGAGCGCCCCCGATGTTGATCATCGCGAGCCGTAGCGCCCGACCGATCGATGCGTTGGCCCGGTGGCCGGGACCCATTGCACCGAAGCCCGATGCCAGACCACACATGTGGCGGGCCGGACCACACACGATCGTGAGCGGTGCGGTGCAGTGGGTGGTGCTCTGCATCTCGGTCAGGTCGAACTCGGGCGTGCAGACGGCGCGGACCGCCGCCACCACGACGGGCGCGTGATCCGGAAGGCAGCCGGCCATCACCGCGGCGGAGCAGACCTTCTCGATGGTCGCCACCCCGAACATCGGGCCCATCACGCCGAGGTTCATGTTGGGATCGAGACCGGTCGCCAGCACCATGCGCTCGACCCGATCAGGGGTGGGAACGATCACGGGCAGCCCGTCGGTGCAACCCATCGCGTGGAGTTGTTCGACCGCCTCTTCCTCCGTCGACGCTGAGAGGCGGGGTGTGTCGAGAAGGGTCATGCGCCAGACAGGACGGCTGCGATCTTCGGGGCGATGTTGCCCGCGACGGTGGCCATGTTGTCCTCGCCGCTTCCGGCAACCGGATGCGGCAGCTGAATGCGGGGCACATCGGGCATGCCGTTGGATGCAGCGACGAAGTCACCCTGGGGCCAGAACTCGGTGGTCACGAGGGCGATGGAGGGAAGTCCCTTGCGGGCGGTGGAGATGCTGTCACGCACGGTGCCAGAGGTGCAGCTGCCTCAATGGCCGTACGCCGCGACGACGGCGTGACACTCCTCGCTGATGTCGTCGAGCATCGCGCCGCCCACCACCGCGCTCGCATCT
>CAYUBX010000489.1:0-232 GCA_964443165.1 uncultured Acidimicrobiales bacterium | reverse complement strand
ATGCCTTCTCGACATGGTCGAGGAACCTCACGCTGTCCGGGAAGCCGTTCGCCACCAGCCCGATGCTGATGGGTTCGCTGAGGTCGATCGACAGGTCGTAGGGATCGGGTGTCGTCTCGGGTTCGCCCCGCGGATCGTGGAACTCGATCGTGGTGCTCACTGTTCCCCCTCGTTCGTGTTCTCCCAGTCTCCCACGTCGGCCAGACCGGATGCACTGCCGCCGCTGGCCCAC
>CAYUBX010000488.1:0-3403 GCA_964443165.1 uncultured Acidimicrobiales bacterium | reverse complement strand
ATCGGACTCCTGGATCGCCCTCGCCACAGCGTCGACCGACCCCTTGTCGAATGGTTGGATCACGAGAACTCGGGCCTCGGGCACCGAAAAGCCGCCGAGCTGCTGGAGGGGAACCTCCGCGCCGTAGTAGTCGACCTTCAGCTTCTCGACGAGCGCCGGAGTGGCCCGCCCGGTCCGCACGGTGGAGAAATCCGACTGTGTGTGTTCGACCGCGCGTCCCATGCGTTCATGGGCGTCGGAACAGATCTCCTGGGCGAATTCGCTCACCTGACCAGAGTACCGATTGGCTCGCCCTCCAGGATGGACCTGAAGTTGCCGGCCTGCACCAGGTCGAACACCACGATCGGGGTGGCGTTGTCCTTGCAGACAGCGATGGCCGCGCTATCCATGACCGCCAGCTCGTGAGACAGGACCTCGAGGAACGACACCTCCGACAGCAGTTCGGCCGAGGGGTCCACCTTCGGGTCGGCGGTGTAGACGCCGTCGACGCCGCTGTGGGTGCCCTTCAGCACGACGTCTGCATCGATCTCCGCGGCGCGTAGTGCCGCGGCGGTGTCGGTGGTGAAGAAGGGGTTACCGGTACCGGCTGCGAAGATCACGACCCGGTTCTTCTCGAGGTGACGCACCGCGCGACGGCGAATATATGGCTCCGCGATCTGAGCCATATCGATGGCGGTCTGAACCCGGGTGGGCACACCGCGTTGCTCCAGCGCGTCCTGCAGGGCGAGGGCGTTGATCACGGTGGCGAGCATGCCCATGTAGTCGGACTGGGCGCGGTCCATGCCGCCGTCCGACCCGGCCATGCCGCGCCAGATGTTGCCGCCGCCGACCACGATGGCGATGTCGACGTCGATGGCCGAACGGACGTCGGCGATCTCCTCGGCGAGGCGGCGCACCATGTCCGCGGACACGCTGTCGCTGCCCGGCTCGGCGAGAGCCTCACCGGAGAGCTTGAGAACCAAGCGGCGCCACGGGCTCGGCCCGTCCCATCGACGCTCAGCGCTCATCAGGCGCCGACCACGACCTGGGCGAAGCGGCTGATGGCGCCGCCGCCGACCAGGTCGGCGATGGACTGCTTCTCGTCCTTGATGAACTTCTGCTCCATCAGCGTGTTCTCTCGGAAGAAGCCGGTGAGGCGACCCTCGACGATCTTCTCGATCGCCTGCTCGGGCTTGCCCTCGTTGCGGCTGATGGTCTCGAGGGTCTCGCGCTCGGCGGCGACGACGTCCTCGGGGACCTCGTCACGCGTGAGGTACAAGGGGCGACTCGAGGCGATGTGCATCGCCACGTCGTGCGCCACGTCCTCCGTGCCGTCCTGGATCTCGACCAGAACCGCGTTGACACCGCGGCCGTTCTGCTGATGCACGTAGGCGTCGATGACCGCACCGGCGGGCGCCTCGTAGCGGATCACCTGGCCGACGTCGATGTTTTCTTTGAGGGTGATCTTGATGTCCTCGAGCTCGGCGTCCTTCTGCGACGTCGCACCCTCGCCACCGGCGATGACCAGATCGAGGAGCTCGTTGGCAAGCGTGCCGAACTGATCGCTCTTCGCGACGAAGTCGGTCTCGCACTTGAGCTCGACGATCGCCCCGACCGAGCCATCGACCCGAGCGACCACGATGCCCTCGCTGTTGTCGCGATCCGATCGGGCCGCCGACTTGGCGATGCCCTTCTCGCGCAGCCACTTGGCTGCGGCCTCGGCGTCTCCGTCGTTCTCGACGAGCGCCTTCTTCGCGTCCATCATGCCGGCGCCCGTGGTCTGGCGAAGCGCTTGGACGTCCGTCGCAGTGAAGCTGGCCATCTGTGGGGGATTCCTCTCGGGTGTGTGGCGGACGGGCGCCGCTCGCGGGGCGCCGCGGGCGTTCAGCCCTGAAAGTGTGGCGTGATCGCGGGCGTCCCTGGTGGACACTCCACGACTCAGCCCTCGGTGGTCTCTTCGGCCTCGGCGGCCGCGCCCTCGGCGGCAGTCTCTTCGGCCGGCGCGGCGTCGGCGGCGGGTGCCTCCTCGGCAGGCGCCCCTTCGGGAGCGGAGACGGTGGCGGTGGTCGCCGCAGCCTGCTCTGCAACGATCCGGGCTTCGCGGGCCGCGGCCTGGGCCATGGCTGCCTGGGCGGCCTCGGCCTGCTGGGCTGCGATACGAGCCTCCTCCTCGGGGGTCCGCTCCGCAGGTGCCGAGGCGACGATGCCGCGGCTCTCCGCGATGTAGCGACCCTCGCGGACCGCGTCGGAGATCACCCGGCACAGCAGATCGGTGCTGCGAATCGCGTCGTCGTTGCCGGGGATGACGAAGTCGATCAGGTCCGGGTCGCTGTTGGAGTCGGCGACCGCGACCACCGGCAGCTTGAGGCGGTTGGCCTCGGCGACGGCGATGTGCTCCTTCGGGGTGTCGAGCACGAACACGGCGTCGGGAAGCTTGCCCATCTCACGCAGACCATGGAGGTTGCGCTGGAGCTTGGTGAGCTCACGGGTGAGGAGAAGCGCTTCCTTCTTCGGCATGTTGTCGAAATCGCCGGCGCGCTGCATGCGCTCGTACTCGAGCATCTTCTCGACGCGTCCGCGGATGGTGCGGAAGTTGGTGAGCATGCCGCCCAGCCAGCGCTGGTTCACGTACGGCATGCCGCAGGTGCGCGCGTACGTCTCGATCGGGTCCTGCGCCTGCTTCTTGGTGCCCACGAACAGCACGGTGCCGCCCTTGGCCACGGTGTCGCGGACGAAGGTGTACGCGCCATCGAGCAGGCCGATCGTCTGCTCGAGGTCGATGATGTAGATCCCGTTGCGCTCACCCCAGAGGTAGCGCTTCATCTTCGGGTTCCATCGGCGGGTCTGGTGGCCGAAGTGCACGCCTGCCTTGAGCAGGTCGGACATCGTCACGACAGCAGCCATGGTTGTCTCCTCCCCACGGTTGGTCGAAACTGCATCGGCGACGACACCGCTACCGTTGGGAGCGGCGCCCGTGGGGTCGCACCGGCTGATCGTTGGATGGTTGGTGTGAGCGCCGACCGAGGCCTGCACGCAAACAGCGACCGAGTGTAGCGGCGAGGGCCGGAGGCTCCCAACAGGTCAGCGGAGGTGGAGCCGCAGTTGTGGCGGGCGGCGCGACGGAACCAGCCGGACGACTCGGCGTCCGCCGAACACGATCGCTGGATCGAGGTACGCCGTGCCGAGACGTGCGCCGACATGCAGGCGCTCTCCTGCTGTTCCGATGAGCTGACCCGCGCTCACGAGATCACCGCGCTGCACGGCGAGGGACGCGAGACGCGAGTACGAGATCCGCAGACGGTCGGCGTGGGCGGTGGTCACGTGGAGCCGCCCACCGACAGGCCCCGCCCACAGCACCACTCCCATTCCAGCGGAACGCACGACCTGGCCCTCGAAGGTCCCGAACTCCAGCCCCCGATTGCCG
>CAYUBX010000487.1:0-3404 GCA_964443165.1 uncultured Acidimicrobiales bacterium | reverse complement strand
TCCTACCTGTTGTTCGACTGGGCGGACGAGCTCGCCCACCACCCGAAGGTCCTCGATGCTGTCGAGGACGTCATCGGACCGGACATCCTCGTGTACCACTCGACCACCTGGATCAAAGAGCCCAACACGCCGGCCTTCGTTCACTGGCACCAGGACGGCGCCTACTTCTTCCTCGAACCGCACCTCCACGTCACCGCCTGGGTCGCGCTCTCGGAGTGCCCACCCGAGGCTGGATGTGTTCGGATCATCCCGGGATCGCACCGGCTCGGACAGTTCGACCACGACGACGATCCCGGACAGTGGAACATGATCAAGCGGGGACAGGGCATCTTCGACGAGTTCGCCGACGACGATGGCGTGCTGATGCCACTCCACGCCGGCGAGATGTCGCTCCACCACACCGACGTCGTGCACTCGTCGTCTGGCAACCACGCCAACGATCGACGAATCGGAATCGGCATCAGCTACATCCCCACGAGCGTGCGTCCGCTGGGCGAACCGCTGCCGAGCGCTCTACTGGTACGCGGGGAGGACCGGTTCGGCCACTTCGTTCCCGAGACACGGCTCGGAGTCGAGCAGTCCGAGGAAGCGATCGCGGCACACGCGGAGGCAAACGGGCTGTTCCGTGCCCGACAAGATCTCGGCGCCAACATCTGAGCCCCGCCACCGACAGCACGGCTCGCGTGCCCGAATTAGCGTACGGACATGGCTGAATTCTGCAGCGGGGAACGCGACGGCAACCTCTTCATCATCACCATCAATCGCCCGGAGCGCATGAACGCTCTGCATCCGCCCGGCAACGCGGCGATGGCCGAGCTCTTCGACGAGTTCGAGAACGACCCCGACCTGTGGGTGGCCATCGTGACCGGTGAGGGCGATCGGGCATTCTGCGCCGGCAACGACCTGCGCTACCAGGCCGAGGGTGGCGACATGACCAGCCAGCCGGCCGCTGGATTCGGCGGTATCACCTCCCGCTGGGGTCTCACCAAGCCGGTGATCGCGGCCGTCAACGGCGTTGCGATGGGCGGCGGGTTCGAGATCGCGCTGGCCTGCGACATCATCGTCGCCAGCGAGAACGCCCTCTTCGCTCTCCCCGAACCCAAGGTCGGCCTCGCGGCCCTTGCCGGTGGTGTCCACCGTCTTCCGCGACACATCGGTCTCAAGCGTGCGATGTCGATGATGCTCACCGGCCGTCACGTGCCTGCGGCCGAGGGCCAAGAGCTCGGGTTTGTGGCCGATGTCGTTCCTCAGGGTGAGGTTCTCGACTGTGCCAAGAAGTGGGCAGCGATGATCCTCGAGTGTTCGCCGATGTCGATCCGGGCCACCAAGCAGGCGGCGATGGCCGGCCTCGACAAGGCCGGGGTCCGCGAGGCACACGAGGGCAAGTACGAGGCGGTGAGCGCGATGCGTCACAGCGAAGACTTCATCGAGGGTCCTCTCGCCTTCTCGGAGAAGCGGCCGCCCCAGTGGAAGGGCCGCTGATGTCTGTTCTCGACGACCGTCGAGCAGCGGTTGCCGACGCGATGTCGGACATCCGGGACCTCGATGCCGCCGGTGTCGACCGAAACTGCGTCGAAGGCATCCGCGAGCGCCTTCTCGAACTCGCGGAACGACGAGAGCTGTTCCCCGTCGAGGACTTTCCCGTCCCGGAGTCGGGCGACCGCAGTCACATGTATCGGCTCAGCCAGGACGACGACGACCGCTTCGCCCTCTACCTGCAGGTCGTTCGGGAGGGCACCAACGCGCCGCCGCACGATCACACGACCTGGGCGGTCATCGTGGGCTTCGAGGGCCAGGAGCTCAACAAGCGTTACGACCGCGAGGCCGGCCAAGGCGAACCCGAGGTCGTGTCGGAGCACATGGTCGAGAAGGGCTCGGGAATCGGGTTCCTGCCCGACGAGGTGCACTCGATCCACATCGACGGCGCTGCGATGAACTTCCACTGCTACGGGCTCGCGCTCGAGCGCCTCGACACCCGCCGGTACTGGAGTACCGACGGCGAGTGGAAGGTGTTCGGCGGGATCGCGAACATCGTCGACGCCAGGTGAGCCGTGGCGGTTGAAAGGATCGATATCGCCCAACTCGTCCATGCTCTGGGCGACGGTGAGGAGCTTGCGCTGCTCGACGCGCGGGAGCAGGGCGCGTACAGCGAGGCCCACCTCCTGTATGCAGCCAACCTGCCCCGATCGCGTGCGGAGCTGGTGGCGTCGCGACTGATTCCACGTCGGTCGACACGCGTGGTCGTGATCGACGCTGGCGACGGTGAGGCAGAGTCGGTCGCGACCACCCTGGTCGATCGGGGATACGCCGACGTCTCCGTCGTCGTGGGTGGGCTCGGCGCCTGGGCCGATGCGGGACACGAGGTCTATTCGGGCGTCAACGTTCCGTCGAAGTTGTTCGGCGAGTTGGTCGAACGTCACTACGGAACACCGCATGTCTCCGCGGTCGAACTCGATCGCTGGCTCGACGAGGGCCGTCGCATGGTGGTCCTCGACTCCCGTACCGAGCGCGAGTTCAACCGGATGAGCATCCCAGCCGGTCAGTCGTGCCCGGGTGGTGAGTTGGTGCACCGGGTGTTCGACCTCATCGACGACGACGTGACGGTGGTGGTCAACTGCGCCGGGCGCACCCGCAGCATCATGGGTGCGCAGTCACTGCGCTCGGCGGGGCTCGCCAACGAGGTCGTCGCGCTCGAGAACGGGACCATGGGGTGGGAGTTGGTCGGGCTGCAGCTCGAGCACGGTCGCACCGAGGTGGCACCCGAACCGAGCGACGCCTGTCGTGCGGCTGCGGGTTCAGCCGCTCAGCAAGTCGCCGATCGGGTCGGCGTGCCCACGGTCGATCGGGCGACAGCAGACGGGTGGATGGCCGACTCGTCGAGGACGACCCACCTACTCGACGTTCGGACTCCGGCGGAGTTCGTCGAAGGCCACCTACCTGGCTCCACATCCGCGCCAGGTGGGCAGCTGGTGCAGGCGACCGATGAGTACGTGGCGACACGCGGGGCCCGACTCGTGCTCGTCGACGACGACGGCACCCGCGCCACCATGACCGCCTCGTGGCTGATCCAGATGGGGTGGGACGCGTTCGTTCTGTCGGGAGTGCGTGAACACCGAGATCTCGTGACTGGCGACGTTCCGCTCGAGGTTGACCTTCCGGAGGTCCCGCTCACCGATTCGTTCGCCGGATCGCTCATCGTGGATCTCGCCACGTCCACTGAGCATCGACGTGGGCACATCCCCGGTGCGGTGTGGGCCGTGCGGGGGCGGCTCGCCGCGCTGGCCGCGGATCGAGCGGCCGCGTCGGTCGTTCTCACCTCACCGCACGGTGTCGTTGCGGCGCTGGCTCACGCGGAGGCGAGCGCGGCATGGCCGGAAGCCGCCGTGGCGGTGCTGAGCGGTGGG
>CAYUBX010000486.1:0-3417 GCA_964443165.1 uncultured Acidimicrobiales bacterium | reverse complement strand
GCCTGGCGTTTCTCGATGTCGCGCGACGACCGGCGTGGGCATGGGCTCTCACGGGGCGTCGGCAAGCGGTGTGGATGGCTGTACTCGGCGGTGCGTGGATCACGTGGCTCGGCGGCGCCGCGATCGCCCTGTGGTACTTCGCAACCGCGCACCGCGACGTCCGCGATGCCGAGCGGGGCGACATTCGATTCTGGGTCGAGCCCGACGAGGGGCAGGGCGACGATCAACCGCCGCGCATCTGATTCTCGAGCTCCTCCGCGGAGGGAAGCCGGTGTCGGAGCTGCACTGTCGTGTCGCCGTCAGCTGCGACCTCCACCGGCACCTCGAACGTGACGCCGCGGATGAGGCAGAACGCCTCCTCTTCGATCAGGCAGTAGAAGATGGTCGCGTCTCCATAGATCGCGTTGGCGCCGCCACCCTCGGACGCCTTCAGAACGAACGTCAACGGCGTCTGTGGCCCTCTCGCCTCGTAGAAGGCCGGGGTCACCGCTGTGATGTACGCCGGGTCGTCTGCAGTCCACCCGAATGTGAAGGTCCCGACCGTGTTGTACTTGTAGCCCTCGGGCAGGTCGAAGTCGACCGTGAGCTGTACCTCTCCCGGTGCGAGTGTCACGGGCGGCAGGACGACAGTGTCGTCGGACGGACCCACGGCGGTGATCGTCGCGATCTCGAGATTGGTGAGAACGAGCGTCGACAACTCCCCGCTGTCCACGTCGAGCACGCGCACCTGATGGTTGTTGGTGTCCGCGATGTACAGCCGGCGCCCCGCGAGGCTGAGCCCGCTGGGCTCGTCGAGCTGTGCCGCCTCGCCTCGCCCGTCGGTGAGACCTGGGGAGCCGTCGCCGAGCGCGACGCGGGTCTCCGCCGAGTCGAGGTCGAGGACCTTGATCCGGTGGTTGTATGTGTCGGCGATGTACAGCTCCCCGTCGACCATCTCGACGCCGATCGCGTGTTGGAGCCTCGTGTCTTCGAAGCTCCCCACCGCATCGCCCCACACGAACAGGCCGTCGCCCACGAGCGTCGTGAGCTGGTCGTCGTCGAAGCTGACTTGCCGGACAGCGCTGGCTTCGGGATCGGTGAAGTAGAGGATCTCGCCCTCCGCGGCGAAACCGGACGGCTGCGACAACGTCGAGCGCAGGCGGTGGCCGTCATCGAGGCCCTCCGCGCCCGTCCCCGCGAACAGGTCGACGAATCCGCTCTCGAGTTCGAGCACCCAGAGCTGGTGGCGACCCGCCCCGGCGATCAGCAGCTGATCACCACGGAGGTGGAGGTCCCACGGTGAGGCGATGGCGGTCCCCACCGCCGGTCCCGGTTCGAACCGGAACGTCGGGCTCCCGCTACCGGCGATCGTGGTGACCTCGCGGGTGACCAGATCGGCGGCGCGGATCAGGTGGTTCTCGCGGTCTGCGATGTACAGCGTTCGCCCGTCCTCGGACAGCGCGAGCCCCTGCGGACGCGAGAACGATGCGTCGGCGAATGAACCGTCCGCTGCGCCCTCCAACCCCATCCCGATCACGTCGAGGAGTTCACCGTCGAGGTCGCTGACGAGGACCCGGTGGTGGCCGGTGTCGGTGATGAACAGACGACCCGACGCCTCGTCGGCGAGGACCTTGCCGGGGAACGCGAGCACCGTCGGGATGAGCTCGGTCGCCGCGAGGTGAGCCTCCAACGGCGTGGTGTCGATCTCCCCGGCGGCACCGAACTCCTTCGCCATGATGTCGATCACCGGCTGGAACAGGTCGTACACGCCCTCCCCGGAATGGGCGCCGACGACCCTGCCGAACGGGTCGATCAGGACAAGCGTGGGCCAGGCCCTCACGCCGTAGGTGTTGCGGATGAGCTCGAACTCGTCGTTGACGATCGGCTCCTCACGGCCGTATCGCAGCGCGGACTGCTGAACCGCGTCGAGCGTGCGTTCGTGGTCGAACTTCGCCCAGTGCACGCCGAGCACCACCAGCGACTCGGGATACTCGGCCTCGAGCCTCTTGAGGTCCGGAATGATGTGGATGCAGTTGATACATCCCTGGGTCCAGAAGTCGAGCAGGACGATCTTGCCCCTCAGGTCCTGAGCGATCGACAGGGGCCGGCTGACGTTGAGCCAGTCGAGGGCAGGAGGGAACTCCGGAGCGGACTGTTCTCCCGCGTAGGTGTAGTTCCCGTCGAAGACGTCGTCACCGTCGACCCGGGAGACACCCGCGCCCTCGTCGGCGGACGGGGCGTCCGGTGAGGGATCCGTCGGTTCTTCGGTCGGCGAGCAGGCTGCGACCAGCAGGCAGAACGCGAGGAGGGGTGCCAACAGGCGCGTCACCCGGCCAGTGTGGCGCGTCGCGGATCCTTCGGGGGAACCGATCAGGGGTGCCAGCGGCGTGAATCGATCACGCCGGTGTCGAAGCCCGCGCGATGGAGGCCGCCGTGGAACCTGGCGTGCTCGATCTTGAGGCACCGATCCATCACCACGTCGAGGCCGGCCTCGTTGGCCATCTGCGCCGCCTCCACATTCCACAGGCCGAGCTGGGCCCAGAACGCCTTGGCGCCGATCGCGATGGTCTCCTCAGCGACCTCGGGAAGATCGTCGGATCGGCGAAACACGTCGACGAGGTCGGGAACGACGGGAAGGTCGGCCAGCGTCGGGTAGCAGGGCTCGCCGAGGATCTCGTCGGCTAGCGGGTTGACGAAGTAGACCTCGAAGTCCGCGCTGGAGCTGAGCAGGTAGGTGGCGACGAAGTTGCTCGGGCGCGCCGGATTGGCGGAGACGCCGACCACAGCGACCGTCGACGTGCTGTCGAGAAGGGCCAGGCGCTCGGCCGCAGATGGCGCCGTCCAACCGGGGACAGGATCGTGGGTGATCGTCATCAGGCCTCCTTGCTGGCCACAGCCAGCGCTTGGTCGAGATCCCAGAGGATGTCGTCGAGATCCTCCAACCCGACCGACAGGCGAATCATGTCCGGGGTGACGCCGCCGGCTTGCAGAGCCTCGTCGCTCAGCTGCTGGTGGGTCGTCGAGGCGGGGTGGATCACCAGCGTGCGAGCGTCGCCGACGTTGGCGAGATGGCTGACCATCTGCAGCGCCTCGATGAAAGCGGCACCCGCCGCCCGTCCGCCTTCGACGCCGAAGGTGAAGATCGCACCGGGCCCGCGTGGCATGTAGGTGGTGGCGAGCTCGTGGTAGGGCGAGGACTTCAGCCCCGCGTACTTCACCCAGCCGACCGATGGGTGCTGCTCGAGGAAGCCGGCGACCGCCTGGGCGTTGGCGACGTGAGCGTCCATCCTGAACGGCAGCGTCTCGAGACCCTGCAGCAGGAGGAAGGCATTCATCGGGGACATCGCCGCACCGATGTCGCGGAGCTGCTCGACGCGGAGCATCGTGCAGAAGGCATACTCGCCGAAGTTCTCCCAGAACTTGAGGTCGTTGTAGCTC
>CAYUBX010000485.1:0-3436 GCA_964443165.1 uncultured Acidimicrobiales bacterium | reverse complement strand
GACGTGTTGGGCCCTGCGCCCTCGTCGGCCGCGCCAGCGGACCCCTCGCCCGCATCCTCGCGTGCGGCGCAGGGGCTGCCGGTCATGGGCACTGACCTCCAGGAGGGCGACATCCCCAACGAGACCGGCCTCTTGGACCTCGCGGTGTCGTTCACCAAGGGGTGCTACCGCGGTCAGGAACTGGTGGAGCGTATCGACTCACGGGCCGGTGGCCGGCGCCTGCTCAAGCGGTTCGCGCTCGACGGGCCCGCTCAGCCGGGTGATGTCCTCACTCCCACGTCGGCTGGACTCGACGGTGAGATACGAAGCGTCGTGGCGCACGACGGTGCATCGGTCGGCTTCGCCCTGGTGGACGCGGCGGCCGAGTCGGCCGAACACTCCTCGGGGGTCTCCACCGAGCTGACGCCGTTGATCAGCTGAGGTCGAGCTGGCCGAGGGCGATCTCGACGGCCTCGCTCACCAGCTTTTCGGCGTCGGCGTCCGGCGTCACGGCCGTCGTGATGAGATTCCAGGCCAGCCGCTCGACGTCGGCGGTGGACACCGGATCCTCGAGCCGTGAGAACACGAGTAGGCCATTGTCGATGATCGCGTTCGTCAGACGCGTCGTGTATGCCAAGTGATTGGCTGTCGGGTCGTGTCCGAGGGCGCGGATCACGGCCTGGCTGAGCGGGCGAGTGCCAGGGTTCTCATAGCCGGCGGTGCGCGCGGCAGCCGTGGCCAGAAACTCGCGTGGGCCTGAGACGATGGTGGCGACGACGCTGCCCAGCACGAGCGGCATGACGCTGCGCGGATCCTCGCTCGACTCCAAGATGTCGAGCGCGCCGTCACGTAGCGCCGAGACGGGCTGTAACGCCTCGTCGATCGCGTCCTCCACCGAGTCGAAGTGGTTGAAGAAGGTGCCGGCAGCCCGGTCGGCCCGCCGGGCGATGCTGCTCGCGCTGATGGCCGTCGGCATCGGGCCGAGGAGTTCGTCGATCGTGGCATCGAGCAGCTCGCGGTGAGTGGCGTGCCAGCGGCGCTCGATGCGGTTCAGCGGCTTGTCGTCGACGTCCTCTCCGCGCATGGTGCTGCGAAATGTAGTTGCTGAGGTCGGCTTTCTGGCGACCCTTCGATTCGAGGGCTGATTTGGCATGATCGGCAGGTGAGCGGACCGACCCTCTACGACCTTCTCGGTGTCGCGCCGACCGCATCGACCGAGGAGATCCGTGAGGCGTACGTGCTCACGGCACGCAACCTTCATCCCGACGTTGGGGGCGACGGCGAGACGATGGCGCTCGTCAACGAAGCATGGGAGATCCTCGGCAACCGCGATCGGCGGAGGGCCTACGACGCGACGCTTCGTCGGGAGCGACGCTCCGAGATCAGATGGCCGACATCGGAGGGAGTGTCGGATGATCTGCAGTCGTCGTCCTCGGATCTCGATGACCATGGGGACCTCGATGCGTTGGACGACGAGGGCCGGCCTCTCGGTGCGGTGGTGCGGCTTCTCACCAGGGTCGCTCCGGTGTTGTTCGCCGCGGGCTTCGTCGTCGCCAACCTGGGATTGATCCTGCAGGTCCAGGCCCTTTTCGCGGCCGGTCTCGTGGGATCAGTGGCTGCGGTGGTGCTCTTCGTCCTGATGCCCTTCTTCGCCATGAGCTCCAGGCGGTAGCCTGCTCCGCGGACGTCGGCTCGCTCGAGCCACGCTGTTCGGAGGGGGAGAACCCATGGCGAAGCCCGCACTGCTCGCAAAGCTCACCGCGAAGGAAGGCCAGCGCGACGATCTCCTGGCTGTGATCGCCGATCTCGGTATGAAGAACGTCTCGGGAGAGCCCGGCACGGAGATCTACGCCGCGCACAAGGACGCGGGTGACGAGAACGTGGTCTGGTTCTACGAGATGTACACCGATCAGGACGCACTCGCCGCTCACGGCACCTCGGATGCGATGAAGGAGTTCGGGAAGGCGACCGGCCAGTTCATGGCGGAACGTCCCGAGCTGATCTTCCTCGAGCCGGTGGCAGCCAAGGGCATCGACCTGTAGACCGTCAGGCATCGTGGCCACGTACCTGGATCGCATCGTTGCCGAGCACCGGGCGGAGGCCGCGGCCGACACCCGTGATCTCGGTGAGCTGCGCGAGCGGGCTCTCGCCCGGCCTCCGGCGCGCGGCTTTCGCGACGCCCTCGTTGCCCCCGGGCTGGCGGTGATCGCCGAGGTCAAGCGGCGCTCCCCGTCCAAGGGCGACCTGTTCGGTGATCTCGACCCAGCGACGCTCGCCGCTCACTACGCGGGCGGGGGAGCGTCGTGCCTCAGCGTGCTCACGGACGCCCCCAACTTCGGCGGTTCGCCGGAGGACCTCCAGGCCGCGCGAGCCGCTGTTGCGCTGCCCGCGCTGCGCAAGGACTTCACGGTCCATGAGCGGGACGTCCTCGATGCGCGGTTGATGGGCGCCGACGCGGTGCTCCTCATCGCGGCTGCGCTCGACGACGACGAGATGTCCCGATTTCACAGCCTCGCGGTCGACGTGGGTCTCGACGTCCTCGTCGAAACCCACGACGAGGCGGAGCTCGAGCGGGCGCTCGCCGTCGGGGCCACCCTCGTCGGCGTGAACCAGCGGGATCTGGTGACCTTCGAGGTGGACCACGAGCGGGCTCGCCGCATGGGATCCGTGATGCCGGACGGCGTCGTGTCGGTGGCGGAGTCCGGCGTGCGCGGTCCCGACGACGCGGCGGCCCTCGCCGAGGCCGGGTACGACGCGGTTCTCGTGGGGGAGAGCCTGGTCACGAGCGGTGATCCGATGGCCGCGGTTCGAGCCCTGCGAGAGGCCGGCTCGTGTTCGTGAAGATCTGCGGGATCACCACCGAGGAGGACGCGTTGGTGGCGGTCGGGATGGGAGCCGACGCGCTTGGATTCAACTTCGTCCCCGGCTCTGTCCGGCAGATCGCGCCCAGACAGGCCCGCGACATCCGTCGGCGTCTGCCGCCCGGCGTGATGGCGGTCGGCATCTTTCGCAACGAGCTGCCCGCGAGGGTGGTGGAGATCGCCAACGAGGTCGGGCTCGACGCCGCCCAACTGCACGGCAACGAAGGCGTCGAGGCGACCAACACCGTGGCGAGCCAGGTGTCCAGCACGATCAAGGTCTTCAGCGCGGGCGACCCGGCCCTCGATCGGCTGGACCGCTACAACGTCGACGTCGTGATGGTCGATGCGCCCGAACCCGGTTCCGGTCGGGTGTTCGACTGGTCGATCCTCGACGGCCGCGAGCGAGGTCTGCCGCTGCTCCTCGCAGGCGGTCTGAACCCGGACAACGTGGCCTCAGCGATCGACACAGTGCGCCCCTGGGGGGTTGACGTGGCGACGGGCGTCGAGGCGAGTCCCGGGCGGAAAGACCCCCTCAAGGTGCGGGAGTTCGTCGCTGCGGCCAAGGAGGCGGGGCGTCGTATCGCCCCGCCCGACGG
>CAYUBX010000484.1:0-3475 GCA_964443165.1 uncultured Acidimicrobiales bacterium | reverse complement strand
CGTCGACGTCTCGGTCTCGAGCGCATGCCCATCAGCGGCCCACATCGCGGGGCCACCGTCGAGGACGCACACCCGATCGTGGCCCATGGTTCGCAGGTACCAGTACGCCCACGGCCCGAGTCCTGGATGCTCGCTCGTACAGACGACGAGCGTGTCCTCACCGATGCCCGAGTGTCCTGCCAACTCCGCAAATGCGTCCGCATCGAGAACGTGTCGGAAATCGGTTCCCATGATCGTGGCCAGCGCGAACCAACGCAGTGCACCGGGAACGTGCCCTCGGTCGTAGGCATCGACGTCGAGGTGGACATCGATTACCCGGATGTCAGGCTGGTCGATGTGGGTCGATAGCCATGCGGTGTCGACAAGTGGACCGGGCCGATGGGTCATGTCGTTCTCCTTCACCGGACGGTTTCTCTCTCCGAAACCGCGCGGGCCACAAACCGCACATAGTGGTGTGATTTGGGCGGTTGAACAGCAGTGAGAGGCCGTCGATCATCTCTGTTCTTGGGCAAAGAGAATTGGTGCCAACTCGATGGGCGTTCGGCGGGATTCTTGGCTAGAAGGATGCCATGAAGAAGTCTCGGTTGGTCGTCCCGTTCGTCTTTGTCGGAGCGGTTTTGACCCTATCGGGGTGTTCGCTCTTCCAGGTCGATGCCGAGGGGGAGGAAGGGTCGGCCACGCCCACGACCGTGACGCCGACGACCCTCGTCGTTCCGGAGTTGGTCGACGAGCCCCCGACGACTTTCGAGATCATCCTCGGGGTCGAGGAGCTGTACGAGTTCTACGGGATCGTCGGGTCGGTGACATTCGAAGACGGTGTCTGGGTCTTCAGCGGCACGGCGCCGGACGAGAACGCACTCGCACTCTTCCTGGGCGAAGCGAGGCGGCTGGAGGGGGTCAACATCACCCGCAGCCAGATCGAGATCGCGCCGCCCGCGGACATCGAGACCGCCGGCGAGTCCGGTAGCGCCACGGAGGAAACCGCGGCCACCGAGACAACGACGACAGAGGGCGAAGGAACGCTGCCCCTCACGGGCATGAGCGTGTCGGTGATCCTGTCGATCACTGCCATGCTCCTGATCGCGGCCGGCGCGTTCGCCGTGGCCACCGGCAAGCACCTGTGGCTGAAGGCTCAGTTCACCAACGCCTTCCGCCCGGTTCCGCTCAACACCACGATCTTCGAGGTGCAGCCGGGCCGTCGGCGTCGCAAGCGCTGATCACCCCCAGTCGGGTCCACCGGTACACACATCGATCACCAGGCGGGACGGACCCGCGAGCCCGAACACGTTGAAGCCCTTGGGCTCGTTGGCGCCGAGCACCCACAACATGTAGCCCTCGAAGGACCCACCGGAGAGGGCTTCCTGGAGGTTGTCGGTGTCGCTCGTGAGCGACGTCGGGCCGTCGTAGGCGACCCCGGTATCGAAGTTGAACATCGAGCCCGTGAGCCGGACCTCGAGGTACCAGTCGCCGGCCGGCTCCACCGGGAACCCGCTGCCCTCCGCGTCGGGTGGCGTTGCGCTCCAGCTGACGATGTAGCTGTCGGTGGGCACGCCGCTATCGCCCTCGAACTCCAGGACGAAGCGGTCGTACGTGCCATGCCCGGCCATGCGGATTTCGGTGAGGAGGCCATCGCCGTCGCTGTAGTTCGGGAAGCCGCCGTTGGTGACGGGGTCGCCGGGCCACGCGCAGTCGTTCTCGTCGCCCTCTCCCGCAAGGGTCGTGGTGGGCGCAGCGGTCGTCGGTGCAGCCGTGGTGGGCGCAACGCTGGTGGGAGCCGGCGCCGCGGTGGTCGGTGCTGGGGCCGCGGTGGTCGGCGCCGCCGTCGTCGCAGGTGCGCTTCCGTCGTTTCCGGAGGTCGCGGTGTCACCATCGGAATCGGAGCAGGCGACCAGCAGGAGCAGCAGAGCTCCGAGCACGCCGGCGCGCCTCATGACGAGCGATCGGGTGGTCGGTCGGGGGCGTGTCGATCTCACGGTTGGTCTCCCACGGTCGTCATCGGGTCGGGAAACGCCGATGGCGGATCCCTCCAGTGTTCATGAGTCGGGGCCCTAGGTGGGGGAGGCTCGAGCGCCATCGACCAGCGTTCGCGAGAATCGGGCCCGACGTCAGAGGAGGCGCACGATGAGGCTCGAAGGCAATGTGGCGGTGATCACCGGAGGAGCGAGTGGGATCGGAGCCGGGACGGTACGCCGGTTCGTCGAGGAAGGGGCCAAGGTGCTGGTTGCCGACCTCGACGAGGAGAAGGGCGCCGAACTCGTCGACGAATTCGGTGATGCGACTGCGTTCTTGCGGACCGACGTGAGCGACGAGGAGCAGGTGGCGGCGATGATCGCCGAGGCGACCGATCGCTGGGGCCGGCTCGATTGCCTCTTCAACAACGCTGGCTTCGGCGGTGCCCTCGGGCCTGTGGAGTCCACCTCCGTCGAGGACTACGACCTCACCATGGACGTGCTCCTCAAGAGCGTCTTTCTCGGGATGAAGCACGCGGCGCCTGTGATGAAGGCGCAGAACTCCGGGTCGATCATCTCGACGGCCAGCGTCGCCGGGCTGCGCCCTGGGTACGCGCCCCACCTGTACAGCGTTGCGAAGTGCGCGGTGATCCACCTGACGAAGTCGGTGGCGTTGGAGCTCGGCGAGAACAACATCCGCGTCAACTGCATCTGCCCCGGCTTCATCGCGACGCCGCTGGCCGCCGGCCGGCCGGATGCCGACGACTCGCAGATCCAGCAGATGCGCGATGCCGGAGAGGGCAGCCAGGTGCTCGGGCGGGTCGGCGAACCGCGCGACATCGCCAACGCGGCCTTGTGGCTGGCGAGCGAGGACGCGGAGTGGGTCACCGGCCGCGAGCTCGTGATCGACGGCGGCTTCGAGGCAGGACGCCCATGGTCGAAGTGGCCCGCGTTCGCCAAGATGGAGCGGCCGATCCGGCACCACCGCCCACCAGGGCGCTGACCCCCGAGGCGCTCGATCGCCGCCTGGATAGGGTGGCGGCCACACGACTTCCCCGTGTCACGTCGATCCGACGCGGAGGAAGTCATGTCAGAACCATCCCCATCCGAGCGGGCACTGTCGCCGGAGTGGAGTCCCTTCACCGAGAGCGCCGAGTTCGAGCGCTTTTGGGGTCTCGTCGTCGCTGCCGCGAGCCAGCACGGCCGCGGCGAGGAACAGCCCGATAACGGAGTCAAACGGGTGGTGCAGGCCCCCGGTCACAACGGGTGCGGGCTGCTCAATCTCGCCCAGAGCTGCGCGACAGCGGGGTCGGCGAGCTGGGAGGAGATCGTCGAGCGTCACTTCGAGGTCGTGGCTGACAGCCCGATGCGGCGGATCGGTCGGCTCACGGAGTCATTCGCCACGGCGCGCCCGCATCTGCGCGCTCGGGTGGTGCATGCCGATGTCGTCGACTCGCTCGATGGCAACTCGCTGCCGTTGCCCAGCGGCATGGCCTTCGGTCTCGCGCTCGACGTCGAGGGCCACA
>CAYUBX010000483.1:0-3483 GCA_964443165.1 uncultured Acidimicrobiales bacterium | reverse complement strand
CTGCGAAGAGCATCGACATCGACGCCCACGACAACATCGTCGGCCTGAGCTGAGGACGACCTTGCCGCGGGAGATCGACGGGCGCGCGCTTGCCACCGAGTTGCTGGCCAGTTTGGCCGAGCAGGTCCCAGCACTCGAATCCGCGGGGGCGCGACCTGGGCTGGCCACGCTACTCGTCGGCGAGGACTACGCGGCTGGCGCCTACGAGCGCCGGCTACGCGCTCTCGCTAACAAGGTCGGTGTCCGGTACGTCCACGAGCATCTCCACCTCGACAGCGAGCAGGCCGATGTTCTGGCCGCGCTCGGTAAGTTCAACGCAGACCCTCGCATCTCGGGAATCCTCGTCCTGCGCCCGCTCCCCGACGGGATCTCTGAGGGTGCGCTGTATCGGACGCTCGATCCGATGAAGGACATCGAGTCGGTCCATCCACTCAACGCCGGTCTGCTGGCGCTTGGCGCCCCTCGCTTCACGCCGTCGACGCCGGCCTCCGCCTTTCACATGCTGGACCGTTACCTGGAAGACACCGGTCGCGATCTCGCAGAGTTCTACGCCCGATCCTCGATCGTGTGGGTGGGCCGATCCAACAACGTTGGTAAGCCGGGGGTGTGGCTGGGTCTCCAGCGCAATGCGACCGTGATCTCCTGCGACGAGCACGCATACCGCGCCGGGCGGCTGGCCGAGTTCACAGCGAAGGCGGACGTCCTGATCGTTGCGGCCGGCGTCGCGGGGCTCATCACGGGCGACCACGTGAGGCCGGATTCGATCGTCATCGACATCGGGATCAACCCCATCCGGGATGCCGAGACGGGTCGGGTGCGCTTGGTCGGGGACGTGGATGCACCATCGGTAGCTCCCAAAGTGGAGGCGCTGTCCCCGGTACCGGGCGGCGTTGGTCCCATCACCGACGTGTGGCTCCTCAGGAACACCGTGAAGGCAGCTGGCCTCCTCCACGAGAACAAAGACCCGGGGGACGAGACGCTCCGCTAGCTGCGGCGCCCGGTCACTCGAGCCCGAGTTGGGCCTTGCGTCGCTTGGCGTAATGGTTCGCGAGCTGATCGGCCGTCAAACCCATCGCGGCAACACAGAATCCGGCGATCAGACCCTCACCGACATCGCTGGGCTCGGTGCGTGCTCGAAGGATCTCGTCACCGAGACCCTGGATACCCCCGATGAACGCAGCGATGATGACGAGCAGCAGACCGAACATCAGCGTCTGGTTCAGACCGAGCATGACTTCGGGAAAGGCCATCGGGAAGCGGACCTTCCACAGGACCTGCGTACGCGTGCAGCCTGAGGTCTGCGCGGCCTCGATCACGTCCTCCGGAACGCTTCGTAGGCCCAGCATCGTGTAGCGAACCGCCGGCACTGTCGCATAGACGAGGATCGCGAAGAGCCCCGCGACGGGTCCGACGCGGAACAACATCACGACGGGGATCAGATAGATGAACGAGGGCAGTACCTGAAACGTGTCGAGGACCACCTGCATCGCCGCGGTCCGGCGGTCGGAACTCGCCGCGAAGATTCCCAGGGGTACGCCGATGACGAAGCTCAAGATCAGCGCTGCGACGACCAGGTACATGGTCTCCATGCTCTCGACCCAGAAGCCAGAGAAGGCCAGATAGCCCACGAACGACGCCACCATTGCTGCCAGGCGCCAGCCGCCGAAGCGCCAGCCGACGGCCGCAACCAAAGCGACGAGTCCGATCCAGGGCAGCGACTGGAAGGCGTCTCGCAAGGGGAAGAGTACGTCGAGCACCATGAACTCGCGGAAGCCCTCGAGCGGGCCCCTGAACTCGCGAGTAATCCAGTTGACCAGGGAGTCCCACCAGTCGGACGTGTCGACGGTCCAGGTCTCCGGAAGGACCCTGAACCAGTCGCTGACCTGTGCCAAGATCACGCCCGCGACGGCGATACCGGCAAAGACGAGCAGGTGGGTATGCACCTGCCACACGGTGAGGCCCTCGGGCCGATGTTCGGGGCGCCGCGCGCCCGCAACCTGGCTGAGCCGGTCCAGCATCACCGCGAGGAGGACGATAGCGACACCCAATTCCAGGGCGTCGCCGATTCGCGTCGCATTCAGGAAGTTGAGCAGTGGGAGGCCGAGACCACGCGTCCCCACGAAGGACGCGAGCACGGTCATGCCGAAGCACTGCATGATGACCTGGTTGACGCCAACGAGCAGGGACGGTCGTGCTGCCGGGAGCTCGACCTTCCACAGCATCTGACGACGCGTACAGCCCGCCATGAGTCCCGCCTCGCGGATCTCGACCGACACGGAGCGGAGGCCCAAAATCGTCAATCGCGCCATCGGCGGCAGCGCAAACAAGATGGTGGCTATCGCGCCCGCCTCGTCCCCCACGCCCACGAAGACGGCGATCGGGACGAGGTAGGAGAAATGTGGGAGCGATTGCTGAACGTTGAGGATCGGGATGAGGACAGCCTCGAACGCTCTCGACCGAGCAGCGAGCAACCCGAGGGCAGTGCCGATCAACATCGCAAGGGGAGCGCACACCAACACGATCGACAGAGTGATCATGCTGTCCTCCCACGCGTCGAACACGGCGAGGTAGAGCATGGTCCCAGCGCCGAGGGCGGCGAGCCGCCAGCCCCCGAGGAAGTGTCCGAGGACCGCGAACGTGGTGAACATGAGAACCCACGGTGCGGCGCCGATACCGAGAGGTCCGCCACCAGCGATGAGCAGCTGCTCGCTGACATCGAGAGGAGTCGACAGCCAGCCCGAGACCGTTCGCGAGAAGTCGCGGAAGTTGAAGAGACCCAGCAGATCGTCGTTTCGCAGGTAGCCGAGAAACGAGTTTGCCCAATCACGAAAAGGAATCACTGACGACTCGGGAACCACCGAAAGCCAATCGGGGAAGAGCCCAGGCGCCACCTCATGCCATAGCTGGATCAAGGCGTACGGGGACAGCACGAGGACCCACAACCTCCACCCGCTGGTCCACACGACCGACTCTTGTCGCCGCCCCGACTCTGCTTCGGTGAGCGTCATCTCAACGTTCGCCGTAGATCGCGGCGACCAACACTTCGCGATTGACTACGCCGACCGTTTCCTCCTGGGAGTCGATGACTCGAACGTCTTGACCACTGGCCAGAATCTGGCCTGCGACTTCACCAACAATCGCCGTCTCCCGAACGACCGCCCCGTCCAGACGCTCAGCGTCACCCGGCGGCCGCATGATTGCACTGACCGTCAGAATCTTGTCGCGCTGGACATCGCTCGTGAAGGCAGCCACGTAGTCCGTTGCCGGATTGGTGATCAGCTCCTCGGCCCGGCCGAGCTGCACGATCTGGCCCTCGTAGAGGATCGCGATGCGGTCAGCGAGCCGGATGGCCTCGTCGAAGTCGTGCGTGATGAACACGATCGTCTTGTGAAGTTCGGCCTGGAGCCGAAGGAACTCGTCCTGCATCTCCCGTCTGATCAGCGGATCCAAAGCGGAGAAGGGCTCGTCAAGGAACCAGACCTC
>CAYUBX010000482.1:1369-3490 GCA_964443165.1 uncultured Acidimicrobiales bacterium | reverse complement strand
GGCGTCGCGGCGGGGTGCGGTGGGGGGCGGGGGTGTCGTTGTTGGGTCTGGGGGGAGCATTGACGTGGATTCCGACCCCGGCGATCGCGGCGGATGCGATGGCGCCCGAGAGGCGGGCCTTTGCCGTCGGTGTGCTGGGTTCGGGTATCGGCGCGGGTGTGGTGTTCACGGGTCAGTTGGCCGGCTTCGTCCGCTCGACGATGGGCGACGCCTCGTGGCGCACTGTGTATGTGGTGCAGTGCCTGATCGGCGTGGCGGTGGTGTGTGCCGCGTTGCTGTTCGTGCGGCACAGCCAGCAGCAACCGTCCTCAAGTGAACGGGTGAACGGGTTCGCTGCGCTGCGGCGGATGCCGGGCTGGTTCCCATTGACGTGCGCCTACACAGCGTTCGGGTTGATGTACCTGCTGGTCGTCGCGTTCTTGACGACCCGGCTGGAAGACGACAGCGGATGGACGAGCTCCGCGGCGTCGTTGGCGTTCTCGCTGCTTGGAGTCGCTGTCATCTTTGGTGGCCCTGTGTTCATTGCGCTCACCGGGCGGATCGGACCGCGTCTCGCGCTCGCGTACGCGTTTGCTGGGTGGGCAGTGATGACCATCGTTGTCCTGCCGGGCTGGCCGGCCCCGACCCTGGTGGCTTCCACCGCAGTGGGGCTGCTGTTCGCCGGGATGCCGATCATGTTCACCCTCTACTTCGTCAGCAACACCACCACAGCCGACTACGGCCCTGCGTTCGCGGTCGCCACGCTCGCATTCGGTGTCGCGCAGATGGTCTCACCTCAACTCGGAGGCTCCATCGCCGATGCGGCCGGCTCGTTCACACCTGTGTTCCTGCTGTCCACCGCGCTGGCTGTGATCGGAATCATCGCAGCCCTCGGACTCCCACGCGCCCCCCGAACCACAACCAAAGGCCCCCACGACTGGCGCCACATCAACATGACCTACGCCATCAAGCCGACCGACACCTAACACCCACCTCCCACCATCACGGCGCACAACCCCAGGCCACGACGAGACCCGTCAATCTCGTGCGAGGTGAGCGATAGCGAATGGGCGGCGGTGTGCGGACGCCACGATGTCCCAGCCGCACGACACCGACGTGCCGTCCTGCATGAGCTGCGCAGACGACACCCGCTTCTCGGGCATCAGGTGGTTGAGAGGACCCAGGGCAAGCGTCCTCGCCCCGGCGGTTCGGGTTGGATAGCTCGTCGAACCAGCCCAGCACCGTTTCCTCCACAGGCGGCGTGGGCTTCTCAGGCCGCGCTCTGGGTCGGGAGCTTGTAGAGCGAGGCGACGTTGTCGTGCAGAATCGCCCGCTTCTCGGTCGAGGTGAGCGATGCCGTGTGCTCGTCGAGCATCTCCTGGCTCCACGGCCACGTGGAGTCGCTGTGCGGGAAGTCGTTTGCCCACATCAACATCTGACTCATGTCGATGCTCTCGTCGAGCCGACACATCTTGAAGGCCACCCAGTCGTCCTGGAACGTGAGTCGCACGTTGTCGAGGCAGTACTCGCTCGGCAAGCGCGACATCTCGCCGTGCTCCATCCACCGGCCGTGTCGCTTGAACGCGTGATCCATGCGATACATGAAGTGTGGGATCCACCCGGCGTCGGCCTCGGTGCAGGTGATCTTCAGCTCGGGGACGCGCTCGAACACGCCACCGAGTACGAACATGGCGATCACGTCCTGGTTGCCGCGGATGATCGAGAGGAAGCCACCCATCTTCGGACCACGGTGGCGCTGTTGGCCCATGGTCAAGATGTGGAACGACAGCGGCATGTCGAGCTCGATCGATGCCCGGTAGAACGGATCCCACGACTCGTCGTCGTAGTCAGGGGTGCCCCCGTTGTAGGCGTCGCCCGGGAAGCCGGGCATCATCAGGCCCCGCAAGCCCATCTCCTTCATCTGTTCGAGTTCGCGGATGCCGTCCTCCGGTGAGATAAGCGCCGACTGCCCCAGTCCGAACAACCGATCTGGGTCTTCCGAGCAGTACTCGGCCATCCAGCGGTTGTAGGCGTCGAAGCAGGCCTGCTTGTACTCGATGTCCTTGTGGTTGCAGATCAGCATGCCGACCGTCGGGTAGATCACCTCGCCGTGTACGCCGTCGCGTTCCTGGTCGGCCACGC
>CAYUBX010000482.1:0-1359 GCA_964443165.1 uncultured Acidimicrobiales bacterium | reverse complement strand
GGCATCGGACCCGCTCTTGTGTAGGTCCTCGAAGCGGTTGCCGAACAGTTGCAGATCCTCGGGCTTGATCCCGGCCGCGGCGAGCGGTCCGATGGCGATCGGCCTTCCCATTCCCGGGATCACGTACAGGTCGCCCCGCTTCTCGTGGTGGATCACGTGGGGGGCTTGGTCGCGGTACCTCGGAGCGATGTTGTCCACATACAGGTTCGGTGGCTCAACGATGTGACTGTCCGCAGAGATGATCGGCTCGTCGACGTTCGGTACTGGCATCGCGCGATCCTACGACCCGCCTCATGGCGGGCGAGGCTTCCGTCCCATGTCGGCACGTTCCGGGCTCGGGGGAGGATTACTGGGAGTCGGAATCATTCTTGTTAACGACTAGAGTGCCTGGCATGAGGACGAGGCGTCGACGCTCGGGTCAGGGGCCCGCGGACACCGAACGACATGACGAGCCCCTGATTCGGCTCCGTCGCGTGGACGCGGATCGCGGCCGACGCCGTGCGCTGGCGGACGTCAGTCTCGACATCTGCTGCGGGTCGGTCGCTGCAGTCATCGGACCCAATGGAGCGGGGAAGTCCACGCTCTTCGCGGTGATGAGTCGTCGGCTACGTCCCAACCAGGGCGAAGTGCATGTGGAGGCTGAGGTGGCCGAGGTCCTCCAAGTCGGAGCTGTTGATGAACGATTGGCTCTCACGGTGGAAGACGTGGCTCGAATGGGAAGGTACGCCCACCGCGGACTGTTCCGACCACCCGACCTTGGTGATCCCGACATCTCGATCATGGGAGTCGCTTCGTGTTAGAGGACCTTCGATCCACCGAGCTTCTGGACTGTTGCGGGCGGGTCAGTGTCCGGCTGACCCTGTTGGTCGACGGCAACGTCGAGATCGTGTTCCCGGGCGGGGTATCGGACTCACCAACAAGATCCGGGCGTATGTCCTCCAAGATGGTGGCCTCGACACGGTCGAGGCCAACGAGGCCCTCGGATTCGCTGCTGACGAGCGGGTGCCCCTCGTCGTGGAGTCCAACCCGCACAACACCGGATATCTCGATATCAAGTCCCAGAAGCTGGGGCATCATCTTCGGCCGACCGGCGACTGATCGCCACCTCGCGCGAGACGATCCTCCGAGGTGGGTGGTGTGAAAGGGCCGTCGTCGTAGCGACACCGAGCGCGGCGCACACCACGAGCCTGTGGCGGAGCCGCCCTCCTCTTATTCAGGGCAGGAGCCGCAGGTGCCAAGGAGGTCGAGGCGATGAGTGTCGATGCGGAAGCCGGCACGGTCGGCGGCCCGCTCCAGGGCCCGGTCGAGGCTGGCTTCGGCGCGCGCGTCGAGGGAGAAGTCCGCAACATCGCCACACGT
>CAYUBX010000481.1:0-3492 GCA_964443165.1 uncultured Acidimicrobiales bacterium | reverse complement strand
CCCTAGGCCCACATCTCGGTCCCGTTGGCTCCGTGGGGCGTCTCGCGGTGAGCGCCGTCGGCGACGTAGTCGTGAGCGCGACGTGAGCGTTGTCGGGGATTGCGTGCATCTGCCATGTCAACCTTTCAAACGCCCGACACCCACCGCAGGGGTACGGGCTCGGCCGCAGAATCTCTCCGACATCGCGGCGTCCTACCGCGAACGCCCACAGACACCGGGGGATGACGGCCTTGCTGTGGGCAACGCCATCGCCATGACCGAGGCCGAACCTTCGGAGCCTGAGCCGAGCTCTGACTTATGGAGACTCCGAACCGAAAGAGACGTCCCGCGCTCATCGTGGCGCGGGATGAGGTCATCCCGTGCTCCCGAGATCAGCTCGTGGCGTTGACCGAGAGGTACCCGCGCTGCAAGGCGGTCTCAAGCGCCTGCGCCGCGCTGATCTGTTCCTCGTAACTCTCTCGAAGCGCGCGAAGGCGCCCAATCTGCTCGCCCGCGGGCAGATTGCCCTCGCAGTTGCGAGCGACGTCGAAGAACTCCGTGAGGTAGGCGGCGCGCGTCTTCGCCACCATGGCGATCAGCGGATCGAAATCAGCCAGCGACAGTTCCGGGAAGGCCGGGTCGAGCGGCTCCGACGGCCTACCGAAGGCCGACCACTTCGGCCCCCGTTTGTGCAGCGTTGTCCCTCACTATGTTGCAGGTCCGAGACTGCGTAGTAGCGATCCGTAGTGTTTCTGGGGTCCGCCGCAGCCAAGGGCTCTCAGAAGCCCCCAGTTGAGCGCAACGTCAGAGGTCACGATCGGCTTGCCGATCATCTGCTCGGTGAGTCCGATGCAGTCCAGCGTGCGCATGCCCGATCCGGTCTGCACGACCGCATCGGCTTCCGGCGCGGCATTGTGTGCCGCCATCAGCACGTTGTGGTTGTCGATCATCGGCCAGTCAAACAGCGATTTCGATTCGATGCCTTCAAGATCGTCGAAGCTCTCATAGAGCCCGTAGTCGATCATGTTGCCCGACGCGAGGATGTCGAAGCCGGCGTCTTGCAGGTAGCGATTGAAACCGTCGCGCCACTCCGCACGATAGTAGCCATTGGCCACAACGATTCTCTTGGCGCCGAGGTCGCGCAGCGCCTCGATGATGCAATGCCCAGCCATGACGAATCGAGTACCGGCGCTCTCCGAGATCTCGTCGATCATGTCGGCGATTTCTGTTGGCGACTTCCCTTCGGCATGGACCCAGTTCGACCCGTTGTGTCCCACTGCTTCGGCACCGCAGGAGGCAAGGTAGTGAGCAGCTTCTCGGACCAACTCGAAGCTCTGGGCCCGTAGAGCCAGGGACTCAGCCCCTCGGTTGATGTCATAGCCGCGGATGTTGAGCGGGTACTGCATGACTGCGGTGCGACCTTGTGGCGCTACTTTCAGGAACTCTTGTGGTGAGACGTCGAAGCCACCCGGCGGTGACATGATCGCGGCGTAGTAGTCGTACCGGGGCTGGTTTCGAGCCCCTCTGATCGCTGCGTCGTCCATTCGCGCTATCTCTCCATGAGTGCGATGTAGTCCTCATTGCCGTCTCGCCAGTCGCCGGTTGGCGAGTGTGCGACCCAGAGCATCAGCAACCGGTGGGGCACGTCCATCGTGACCGTCGAACCGGCTCTGATGTGCACGCTATCTCCGGGCGTCACGGTTTCGGTCTCCTCGCCTTCGGTGAGCAGCATCTCGCCTTCGACCACGTAGATGAAGTCGTCGAAGTTGAATGTGCGTTCATGGATGCAAAGCCGGGAGATCTCGGCGATGCCGGCCTGGATCGGCAACCCGCTGTCGTTTCCTATCCACTCGCAGACTCGCTGGAACCCTGCACCCGTAGCGCGGAGCTTCACGAACTCGGCCTCGCTCGTGCGGAATACGTCGAAGCTCGCCATGTCATCCAACGAAGCGCATCGGAACGGAATGCCCGATGCGATGGGCTCGCTCGAGATGGCGAGCCCTGTCGTCGGCGGAAGCATCGACATCTGCCATCAGATGCGTCTGGACATCGTCGAGGCCGCAGTAGAGCCAGATGCCGGCCTCGATTTGCCGCTGGATGACTCCGTCATAGCCATGCTTCTGATAGGTCTTGGTCGACGAGCCAGCGGGACAAAGCATGATGACCGACTTGTTGTCCAGGTTCGGTATCACTTCATGTCCGTCGAACAGATACGCGAAGTTGTTGATCAAGACGCGATCGAACCACCCCTTGAGAACTGCTGGCGCCGACCTCCACCAGACCGGAAAGACGAACGCCAAACACTGGGCTGCCGAGATGCGCTCGTGGATGGCGGCGATGTCGGCCGCCGCCGTTCCATCGCCTCGAAAGTAGTCAAACTCTGACGCTGAGAATGTGGGATTGAAGTTCTCGGCGTAGAGATCAGAGAGCTCATACGTGTGGCCGGCCTCTTGGAGACCGGCGAGGAAGCGGTCGAGGATCGCGCCAACGAAAGAGTCACGCTTCGGATGGGCGTAGACGACGAAGACGTGCGAAGCCGAAGGTTGTCCTACGGCGCCTCCCACGCTGCGAGTCCTCATGGTTTCCCCTGGCCCGGCATGGGTTCCCCCTCGGCCGGTGTGGTCAGTGTTGCACAGCCGGACTCGCACCAGAGCGCACGACGACCCGGAGTCGAGAGGCCAGCACCCGAGGTGGTCGCGGTGACGCGTGGTGTTGCTGATTCCCATCACTCCTGGTCAGATGCGGTCCCGTGGCATGAGCGCGCGCCAAGACGGCGCAACAACAGGCGAGTTTCCGGCCCAACCTCGACCCCGAAACCACCACCAAGCTCGTCCGACACTTGCTCAGCGGTCCCTCCGAGCGCATCGCCGCCACGCCCGAAACCGCGCCCGCCATCGCCGAGAACGCAACACAGACAATCTCGCCGCCATCACCACCCAGCCAACGCCCCAGTCAGCCCGCATCGCCCGGGCGACGACGCACCCGACGGCAATCGGCACCAGCCGCAACCCCGAGCCGTGACCGGAACGATCACCCCACTCGTTAGCAAATCGGTTAGCAAGCGACACACCGGCATCAGACATGACCCTGACGTGGGCAAACGCGACGTCAACAAAAGGAGATGGGAGTCCCGGAATCCGCGAGTTTCACCTCCAACACGTCACTCTCGGTGGCCTCAGCCAGGTAGCCAGAGGTAACCAGCGGCAGGGAGCGGACGCTGATCTCACTCTACGTGCGGTGCCGGAGGGGCGAATACAACCCTTAACCCACGCCATCGGAGCGACTGGGTTGCCCTCGTTGCCGTGCGAGCGGGCCGGGATGGGGCTGAGCGATCGATCGTCATACATGCTAGGCTCTGTGTATGACAATGCTGAGCTTTCGAGTCGACGACGGCGATGCGGAGGATGCACAGCGGTGGGCAGAGGCGTTGGGCATCGATCGCTCCGAACTACTGCGGGAAGCCTTGCGTCGCCATCTCGATCGGTTGGCCTCCGAGGGAGATGCGGACCGTTG
>CAYUBX010000480.1:0-3494 GCA_964443165.1 uncultured Acidimicrobiales bacterium | reverse complement strand
GCAGCGTTTCGCACGCGGCGATCAACCAGGCGCCCTCCGGAAGGGTCCCACTGGTCGCCGACAACTCCCCGAGCATCTCAGCGACCGATGTGCAGTGGTCGAGAGAGAGTTGCAGACCCTGCTGTGCGGCGGCGAGCATGTGCGTGTGGCTGTCGGTGAGACCCGGCAGCACCCAACGGCCGTCGAGGTCGACCGACCGCTCATCGCTGGGAAGCTCGGAGCCGATCGCCGCGATCTTCCCGTCCTCGAGGCTCATCGAGGTGGGCTCGGCGTTCTGGTCGAGCCGAACGTTCCGAAGGACGAGGCGGTCAGACATCGACTGCGGCGACCATGTCGATCTCGACGAGCAGTCCCTCACGTGCGAGCCCGGACACCTCAACGGTCGCGCGGGCGGGCGGATCGACGGGGAATCTCTTGGCAAAGGCCTCGTTCATTCCTGGCAAGTCCCGCCGTATGTCCATGAGGTACACGGTGAGCCGAAGCGCTGCGTCGAGAGTTGTGCCAGCCGCGGTCGCCACGAGGCCGAGGTTCTCGAGTGCCTGAGACGTCTGCTCGCGCACGCCGCCCGGCACGATCTCGCCCGTTCCGGGGTCGGAGCCCGTCGCGCCCGACGCCCAGAGCAATCCGCCATGCACCACGCCGGGCGAGAACACGCGGCCGGGTCGCGTGTGTGTGGGTGGCCGCACGATGCGGCGTCCGTCCGCCACCCTCAGCCAAGCCCGTCGGCGCCGACGATCGTCTCTCCCGGCTCCGCTGGTTCCTCCGTCTTCACCTCGTCGCCGCTCAGGTCGAACACAGCGCTCGCGTCGGCGTAGAAGCTGCTCACCACGTTCCCCCCCCAGTAGTCGCGCCGGCGCGGGTCCTCGACGTCCCAGCGGAGTGGCTCGAAGTCCGGGTCTCCCGTGAAATAGTCGGTGGTGTACACCTCGACGCGGTGAGCGTCGGGGTCGCGCGTGTAGAGGTAGAAGGCCGCTGACACCCCGTGCCGACCTGGCCCGCGCTCGATCGAATCCAGGCCACGCGCCGAGAGTGCGTCGGCGAGCCGGATCACGTTGGCCTGCGCTCCGACATCGAAGCCGATGTGGTGGAGGCGTGGGCCCTCACCCTCGGTGAAGGCAACGTCGTGAACTGTCGGCTTGCGGAACATCCACGCGGCGTAGAGATGGTCGGGCGACTCGATGGTCTCGCTCAGACCGAAGCCCAGCTCGCAGTACAGGTCGTGTGCGGACTGGACATCCGGCACGACGAGGTTGACATGGTCGATCCGGCTGATCTCCGCGCCGCGATACAGGTCCCATCGTCGCAGAAGCCGCTCTGCGGGCTTCATTTCGCGCACGAAGTCGACCGTGAAGCCGAGAGGGTCCTCCACGCGGACCGTGCGGCCGACACCCACACGCGAACCGGCGGGGAGATCCTCGGTGGCGCAACCCCGCTCCTCGTACCAAGCGAGCGCCAGGTCGAGATCGTCATCGCTGCGAACCCGGAAACCGATGGCAGCACAGCCGGCAGACTCGCCGAGGGTGAGGACGACGTTGTGGTGCACTGCCTCCGCGAGACCGCGTAGCCACATGGAGGAGTTGGTCTCCTCTGTGATGTGCAGGCCAAGCGCCTCCACCCAATGGTCGCGGGCGGCCCCCAGGTCCGTGACGACGAGTTCCACGTACTGCAGCCGAACAATGTCCGGTGCTTGCACGGAGCCCATGTCTCCTCCCGAAGGTCGGCGTGGTCCGAGCGTAGCCCTCGCCTCACTCGAGCCCGATCATCGATGCGATGTTGGCGACGATCATCTTCGGCACCAACATGTCGACCCGAACGCGCAGATCGTTGCGAAGCTCGTGGACCTCCATGTGAACATCGTTGATCTCGTTCCGAACGAGCTGAATCTCGCTCCGCAACTCGGCTCAACCCAGGTCGATGTCCGCCTGCGTCGCGATGATGTCCGGGCATGACGCGAGGTCACTCCCTGCGCGCCGGACGGCACCTCGCTAGCGTCCGGGTATGAGACGCGAGGACGAGGGGTTGCTTCGGGGGACGACGTCGTTCGTCCGGGATCTACCGTCGGACGACTGCTCGCACGTCGTGTTCGTGCGGTCGCAGCTGGCCGCTGGCACGCTCACCCATCTCGACGCTTCGGCCGCACTCGGGGCGCCCGGCGTCGTCGCCGTGCTCACCGCAGAAGATCTGGCGCTGGAGCCGTTCAGCTACTTCACGCCTGTTCCGGACGACGTGGCGCGGCCGCCGCTCGTCTCGGACAGGGTTCGAATGGTCGGTGAGCTGGTTGCGGCAGTCGTCGCAGATACCGCTGCTCACGCCGTGGATGCCGCCGAGTTGGTGGAGGTCGACATCGAGCCGTCCGAGCCGGCGGTCGATCCACGTCGGGCCGGCGACCCAGACGCGCCGCTCCTCTTCGACCGGCCCGAGGGCAACATCGTCATGCAGTACGAGCGGGGGCGGATCGACGACCTGTTCGAGCTCGCGGCTCACGTCGAGACCGGCTCCTACCCCAACCAGCGCCTCTCGTCTGCGCCGATGGAGAACTGCGGCGCCATCGTCCGCCCCTCGGGAGAAGGGCTCGACGTGTGGGCCACCGGGCAGGGCGTTCACACCATCCGCCACGAGATGGCCCAGCTCATGGATGTCGACGACGAGACCATCCGGGTCCGCTCCCCCGCCGTAGGCGGCGGGTTCGGTGGGAGACACAGCGCCCCGATTGAGATCCTCGTGCTCGGCGCGATCGCCCGGCACCTCGACCGACCCGTGACCTGGCAGGCCACCCGCCGCGAGAACCTGCTGTCGATGGTTCACGGCCGGGCGCAGGACCACACGGTCGAGATGGGGTTCGACGACGACGGGCTGATCGTCGGCCTTCGGGTGCACAACCTCGCCGACTGCGGTGCCTACGCCCACTTCGGGCCGCTCATGCCGTTCATGAGCCGCAAGCTCGCCTGCGGCCCCTACAGGATCCCGCGGGTCGACTACTCGTGGACAGCGGTCGCCACCAACACAAATCCGGTCGGTCCCTACCGCGGCGCCGGGCAGCCCGAAGCCACCAACAGCATCGAGCGCACCATCGAGAACGCCGCCCGCACGCTCGGCATCGACCCGCTCGAGATCCGGCGGCGGAACATGATCGGGCCGGACGAGTTCCCCTACGACACGCCGACCAAGCTCACCTACGACAGCGGCGACTACGCCGGGGCCTTGAATCGGGCTGCCAAGCTGGTCGGCTACACCGATCTCCGAACGGAGCAGGCCGACCGGCGAGCGCGAGGCGATCAGACCGCCGTTGGGGTCGGGTTCGCCAGCTATATCTCCTACGTCGCCGCCGACAGCGAGACCGGCATGGTCGAGGTGGCGGACGACGGCACCATCGGGGTTCGATGCGGCACCTTCAACCACGGCCAGGCGCACGAGACGACGGTCACCAACGTCGTGGCCGCTGCGCTCGGTGTCGCCGAAGCGGCGATCTCGTACAACGATGACGACTCGGACGC
>CAYUBX010000479.1:0-3498 GCA_964443165.1 uncultured Acidimicrobiales bacterium | reverse complement strand
TCGCTCAAATCCAGGTCATTGACCCGGATGCACGCCTCCGCGGCGGCCACGACAGCCTTCTCGCGGGTCTTCAGCTCTGACCGGACCGCCCGGTTGCGGGTGCGGCGGGTCTCGTTCTGGCGGTTGCGCTTGATCTGGCTCTTGATGTTGGCCACGGCAGGTCGTACTCAGTCGTCAGGTGCCGGTGAAGTGGGGGCCGGCACGGGAACGCTTCAGGTTAGCAACGCCGACCCGGTCGCCCACAACGTCTGGTCCATTGCTGCGCGGCAACATCGAAGACGGAACGTTCGATCAGGCCGCTCATGTGTCGAAACAGGAGGAGCCAGGTCCGCCCTGCTCACCTTCTGCCCCGACGATCGCAGCGGCCACCGCGACGGCGACCGGCAAGCCGCCCAGCCTGGATGGCCACCCTGATCGTGGCCGTCGAAGATGCCGACGGGGTCGGTCTCCGAGCTTGTCGCCAACGCCGGCGGAGTCGTCGGCAGCGACCACGAGTGAGTGCAGGGTCGCATGGGCCTCCGCTGGCCGGCGGTCGAACACGCCAGCCGTCGAGTGGACCCCATGCATGCCGTGGTCGGCGACGTCCTCGTCGGGAGAGCCGCAGTTCCGGGGACAACGCTGCGAGAGCGGGCGACCGATCTGGCGGTGATCCGGCTCGCCGAAGCGATCGAGCACCTCGGCGTCTGGCGTCGGACCCAATACCCTGGGCGACTGGCATGGACCTGTCCCGCATCAGGAACTTCTCGATCATCGCCCACATCGATCACGGGAAGTCCACCCTCTCCGATCGCATTCTCGAGATCACCGGAGCCGTCGAGGCTCGGGCGATGCGCGCCCAGTACCTCGACTCCATGGACCTCGAGCGCGAGCGCGGCATCACGATCAAGGCCCAGAACGTGCGCGTGGAGTGGAAGGGGCACACGCTGCACCTGATCGACACCCCCGGCCACGTCGACTTCGGCTACGAGGTCAGTCGCTCGCTCGCGGCCTGTGAGGGCGTGCTGCTCCTCGTCGACGCCGCGCAGGGCATCGAAGCGCAGACCCTGGCCAACTGCTATCTCGCTCTCGAGAACGATCTCGAGATCGTGCCGGTCCTCAACAAGATCGATCTGCCCGCCGCGGATCCCGACCTCTACGCCGGCGAGATCGAGAACGTGCTGGGTCTCCCCGCGGAGGACGAGCTGCAGATTTCCGCGAAAACCGGCGATGGCGTTCCCGAGCTGCTCGACGCGATCGTCGACCGGATCCCCGCACCTGCCGGTGATCCCGATGCCCCGCTTCAGGCGCTGATCTTCGACAGCCACTTCGATCAGTACCGGGGCGTGGTGTCGTCGCTGCGCGTGGTCAACGGACGGATCCACACCAACGACAAGCTCCGGTTCATGCAGATCGGCGGGACCCACGAAGCCGAGGAGATCGGCGTTCGCCTGCCGCAGACCACCTCTGTGGACGAACTCGGTCCTGGCGAGGTGGGGTACCTCATCGCGTCGATCAAAGACGTCGGCCAGGCGAAGTCGGGCGAGACCGTCACCACGATGGGCAACCCGGCCGACGCACCGCTCAGCGGCTACGAGGACCCCAAGCCGATGGTCTTTTGCGGTCTCTACCCCGTCGATGGCGACGAATACCCCGACCTGCGCGACTCACTCCACAAGCTGAAGCTCAACGACGCATCCATCACGTTCGAACCGGAGACGTCGGGCGCTCTCGGCTTTGGGTTCCGCTGCGGGTTCCTCGGGTTGCTGCACATGGAGATCGTTCGTGAGCGGTTAGAGCGGGAGTTCGATCTGTCGCTGATCGCGACTGCGCCGTCTGTGGCCTACCGGGTCACCACCGACGACGGCGTCCTGCTAGCGGTGGACAACCCCTCGGAGCTGCCCGATCCAGGTTCGATCGACGTCATCGAGGAACCGATGCTCAAGATCGGCATCCTCACCCCGTCGACGTACACCGGCACGATCATGGAGCTCTGCCAGGGGCGCCGCGGCACGATGACCCGCATGGAGTACCTCTCGCCGGAGCGGGTCGAGCTCAACTACGAGATCCCACTCGCCGAGGTCGTCACCGACTTCTTCGACCAGCTGAAGAGCCGGAGCCAGGGGTACGCCAGCCTCGACTACGAACCGGCCGGGTACTGCGAGGGCAAGCTGGTCAAGGTCGACATCTTGCTCAACTCGGAGCCCGTCGATGCGTTCTCCACGATCGTCCATCGCGACGGTGCTTACGACTACGGGCGTCGCATGGCGGAGAAGCTGCGGGAGCTGATCCCGCGTCAGATGTTCGACGTGCCGATCCAGGCGGCGATCGGTGGACGGATCATCGCCCGCGAAACGGTGCGAGCGAAGCGCAAGGACGTGCTCGCCAAGTGCTACGGCGGCGACATCACCCGCAAGCGCAAGCTCCTCGAGCAGCAAAAGAAGGGCAAGAAGCGGATGAAGGCCATCGGCCGGGTCGAGGTCCCCAACGAAGCCTTCGTCAGCGCCCTGAAGCTCGATAGCTGACTGGGCTCGTCGCCGCGGCCGAATCCCGCCAGCAGCAAAAACAACGCCGCCGCTCGGGGGCTGAGGTCCCGAGCGGCGGTCGTGGTTGCTCGCCGGTTCCACCTCGGCGAGCCGAGTCCCCGCCCGCAAGCCGGGTCTCGCGTTCTTTCTTCTAGCCGCGGATCGCGTCCACCTGGTGGACCCTGCGTGCTGGGCGATTCGTCACCCGATCGGTCACTCGATCCGCCGCCCGGTCGCCGTCATCGTGGCTGTTGATGGTGCGGCGGCATTCCTGGGCGGTGAGGCCGGCGGCGCGGCAGCGCTCGGCGAAGGTTCCGCCGTCGAGCGAGTTGATCAGCCGGCGGCACTCCTCAGTCGTCAGGCCGGCGGCGCGGCAGCGCGCGGCGATCGAGTGCAGATCGTCATGGTCGACGATGCGGCGGCACTGCTCGGCCGTGAGTCCTGCGTTGCGGCAACGCTCGCCGAGGTCCGAGTGCCGATCGTGAAGGATCCGGCGGCACTCCTTGGGGGTGAGGCCGGCGGCGCGGCAGCGGTGTGCCAGGTCGACGATGGTGTCGCGGTCGGTGTGGGCCACGTCGTAGCGCAGAACCCAACCATCTCCGTCCGCGAGGTCGACCACGACGGTCGCGGGCAGCATGTCGGCCGACACCGGCCAGTCGCTCGAGGTCTCCTCGGCCCCGGCGGGTGACGCGAGGGCGAGCGAGCCGGCCACGAGTGCGGTGACCAGGCTGACGAGAAGGGACGTTCGCATGAAGAATACTCCTTTGGTGACTGCCCGTGGTGGTGCAGTCGCTCTGGGAGCCGGAAATGCACGCTCCGCCGATTTTCGTCATCGTTTCGTCATATTCGGGTCCCGCGCGGCGTCTCTCTGGAGTGGTGTCGAGAAATTTTGGGTCGCGGCGTGCATTTCGCGGTGGTCGCGACGACCAATCAGTCGTGGGCCGTTTGCGCACTCGCCATCGGCACGATGGCTCGAGCACCGAATCGTCGGGAGACG
>CAYUBX010000478.1:2380-3498 GCA_964443165.1 uncultured Acidimicrobiales bacterium | reverse complement strand
TTCGGCAGGTTGAACGCGGGCAGGAAGTCGTCATGGAAGCACGGGCGCTTGCACAGCTGGCGGTACCAGGGCTTCAGGGCCTCCGCCGTGGCCTCGTCGCCGATCAGATCGTCGACCCGTTCGCGGATCTCGACCATCTTCTCGTCATCGCTCTCGTGGTAGGCGCGGAGCAGTGACTCGGGGCTGAAGTCCTGGTCGGGTGTGGCGAACACCTTGTCGCGAATGCGCTGGGCGATGTCGGTCCAGCCGTCCTTCACAAGGTCCTCGTCGGCGAAGCCGCCGGTCTGGAGGATGGTGAAGTTCATCAGCCACTCGGACTGCCACCCCGGCTCCAGGGTGGCGAACCAGTCCCGGTCGATGTCGTGGTTGCCGCGGACATCGATCGACGACGGGGTGCGCTGGAAGACCAGGAGCTCCTGGCATGCCGTGGCCAGGTGCGGGACACACTGCACGGCAGTGGCTCCGGTCCCGATCAGGGCGACGCGCTTGTCTGCGAGCTTGTCGAGCAGCGCGCCGGCCGGGTCGCCGCCGGTGTAGTCGTAGTCCCAGCGGCTCGTGTGGAAGCTGTGCCCCGCGAAGTCCTCGATACCCGGAATCGCGGGCAGCTTCGGCTTGTGCAGCGGGCCAGTGCCCATGGCGACGAAGCGGGCCCTCATCTCGTCGCCGCGGTTGGTGCGGATGATCCACCGGGACGACGACGCCTCCCATTCGAGCCCGGTCACCTCGGTGCCAAAGACGGCGTTGTCATAGAGCCCGAAGTGGCGGCCGATGCGCCTGCTGTGCTCCAGGATCTCCGGGGCGTGCGTGTACTTCTCGGTGGGCATGTGGCCCGTCTCCTCGAGAAGCGGCAGGTAGATCATGGCGGCGGTGTCGCACTGTGCACCGGGGTAGCGGTTCCAGTACCACGTGCCCCCGAAGTCGCCGCCTTTGTCGATGATCCGGACATCGTCGATGCCCACTTCCTTCAGGCGAGCACCCGTCAACAGACCGGCGAAACCGCCACCGATGAACGCCACCGTGACCTCATCGGTGAGGGGCACGCGCACGCCCACCACCTGGACCCGGGCGTCCAGCAGGTCCACGACATTGTAGAATACCCCATCGAAACCACGCTCGAT
>CAYUBX010000478.1:0-2370 GCA_964443165.1 uncultured Acidimicrobiales bacterium | reverse complement strand
CACCTCGGTGTAGGGATCGTCGAGGTAGTGCGCGAGCTGGTCGACCAGCTCGATGTACTGATCGTTGCCATCGGGGCGAAGTCGCTTCACCCGCTCGCTTTCGTAGCGGGCGTGAACGGCGTCGAGGTCGGGCGAATCGGTGCTGGTCACATCCCTCGTTCTACACGAGGTGACCGCGCGGTAACTACTGCTCGTTGATGGGCACGCCGGCATCGATGAGCGGCCGGAGGTGGTCGCCGAGCGCTTCGCCCGCCTGCGCCGCTGTGAGGAGCCCCAGATCGACGTAGTCGCGCCACGAGGTGATCGCCTCACCGTCGAACTCATACACACCCATGTAGGGCACCTGCACCCGGTGTCCCGCAGCGGACTCGAAGTCGTCGACGCCCTCCACGAGCAGCGCGTTGCCGGTCTCGGCGTGACGGGTGAGGCGCCACGTGGAGTCGATCTGGTGGTTCTTCAGCCGATCGAGCACCTTCCGCATCGCATCCACGCCGTTCACCGGCGGCGAACCGACGTGGTAGTGCCACTCCACGTCGGCAGCCATGAGCCCGATGATGGTGTCGACGTCATGGCGCCCCCACGCCCGGAAGAGCTCCTGGACGACCTCGATCTTCGTGCGTGCCATGACGCTCTCCTCGTTGTCCGACGGCATCGGTGTCGCCGACGGTAGCTCCCGAATCAGCGGGCGTGACGGTGACCCGAGCAGGCGGTGCTAATTTGCGCCACCTGACGGCTCAGGGGGCGCCCATGGAGGACCAGCTCGCGCGGACAGTCGCGCGGTTCCATCCCGACGCGAACAGCGTCGAGATTGCGGACTTCGCAGCCATACCGGGCGGTTTCAGCCGCGAGACCTTCCGCTTCGACGCGACGGTTTCGACCGCTGCTGGCAGCCAGACGCTCCCGATGATCCTGCGGAAAGACCCACCCGATGCGGTGGCGATCCTCAAGACCAGCCGGCAGGTGGAGCACGACCTGATCGAAGCGCTTCGCGCCCACACCTCGGTGCCGGTCGCCCGGTCGTACGGCGCCGAGATGGACCCTTCGGTGTTCGGCGAAGCGGCGATGATCATCGAGCGAGCATCCGGCAACGGCATGACGTCGGATCTGTTCAACGGCGGACCGGACGAGGACCAGGTGGACGACGTCTGCCGCCACCTCTGCGAGTCCCTCGTCGCGCTCCATCAGGCGGACATCTCGACCGTGGATCCCACCGGGTCGCTGAGCGATCCCCGCGACGTCGGGGTCGACGTGTCGTCGTGGGACGCCTACATGGACTCGACGCTCGAGTACTACATCGCCTCATACGGGGACGTGAGCTACGACCCCGGAATCATGGTGGTGCTCGACAGCTTCCTCACGCTGCGCCGCACCAAGCCGCGTCCACTTCCGCTCGTGCCGGTGCACGGCGACTTCAACCCCGCCAACTTCCTGTATGCCGATGGCCGGGTGACGGCGCTCATCGACTGGGAGAACAGCCGCATCGGCGATCCTCGCGAGGACCTCGGCTGGATGATGATGATGGACACCCTGTCCAACACCTCGGTGATGGCCCACCCGGCGGACAAGGGCGGGTTCCTCGGGTACTACAACGAGTTGACCGGCCTCGACATCACGCCCGAGGAGATCGGCTACTTCATCCTGTTCGGCACGGCGAACATCGCCGTACCGGTACAGACGGCGATCAAGGGTCGGGTCGCCGGCGACCACCGTGAGCTGTTGCATCTGTACTTGCTGCAACCGAGCGCCAACGCGCTCCCGGGCATGGCGCAGCTGATGGGCTATCCGGGACTGGCGTGACATGAACAACTCACCGAACATCGACGATCTCATCGAGGGCGTGATCCACGCGATCGGAGACGAGATTCTGCCCAACCTGGCCGCGAGCCCCAAGGCTCAGGCCACTGCGGCGATGGCCCAGGCGGTTCTGCAGAGCGTCCGCCAGATGCTGGAGGTCGCGGAGACCAACCTCACGCTCGACCATAACGAGATGACGGCTGCGTTCCGCCAGATGAACGAGGATCTGGCCGACGCCACCGGCGATGCGGCCGATCGGGTTCGGGAGCGGTGCGCGCAGTACGACGCACTCCCCGACCTTCCCGAGCCGCCCGACCGGGAGGCCATTCGGGCGACCCACCTCGAACTCGGACGAGCTCTCGAGGCCAGCATGTCGGACCTCGACGAGTTGATCCGGGCCGGCGAGCCGGGAGCCGACGCGGCGCTCACGAGCCTGCGGACGCACCTCTCCGAGCGCTACAAACGCGACGTCGCCGCCGCCGTCGCCGGCGAGGGAATGATCGGCCGCGGCTGACCCTTCCCAACGACTCGGGCTCCTGGCGGACCCGATCTCAGGTTCGCTCCTGGCGATCCTTC
>CAYUBX010000477.1:0-3504 GCA_964443165.1 uncultured Acidimicrobiales bacterium | reverse complement strand
CCCGACCACGTCGTGACATCGTCGAGAGGCCCCGGGGCGAGAATGCCCAGACGGAGAGGAACCACCCCTCTTGCGCCGCCGTCGATACCCTCGGGCCTGGTCGGACCGTCCACACTCCACTCGTCGACTCCCGACCATCTCCCCCAAGGACAAGTGAGACGCCGCCCCTGTAGAGGAGAAAGCCGGCACGGACGCGGAGATGCTTCCGCCCACAACCCGCCAACTGACGCGCGCCGGGCGAGCCCGACACCACTCCTCAGCTGATCGACAGCGCGTGCCGACAGAAGGAGCATGCGGAGGGTCAGGTTCATCGTCGCCGCGTTCGCGACCTGTCTGGGCGCGCTCGCGCCCGGTTCAGCTGTCGCAGACGAGTCGTATCATCCCGATCACGCGGACGACGCCGACGCGGCCCCTGAGGCGTCTCAGATCGCCCATCGCACCGGTCGCGTCTCCGCGGCGTCCGCCCCCGCCGCCAGGTCCGTCGTGGTGGCTGCGGGCGCTCCGACGCCTCCGCACGTCACCCACCAACCTCATGACGCCGTCGTAGGCGGTGCCGCGCGCTCGACCGGGGCGGGGTGGTTCGTGACGGCCACGGGAGCCGTTCGGGCCTACGGGGGCGCGCCTCACTACGGGGACATCGCGCACCTCGAGCTCAACGAACCCATCGTTGCCATGGCCGCCACACCAACTGGCAATGGGTACTGGCTGGTGTCGAGCGACGGCGGGATCTTCGCGTTCGGAGATGCCGGGTACCACGGATCCACCGGCGCGCTCCGTCTCGCAAGGCCCATCGTCGACATCGCTCCCTCCTCCGACGGCGGGGGTTACCTCCTGGCGGCGGACGATGGCGGGGTCTTCGCGTTCGGATCGGCGGTGTATCGGGGCTCTATGGGTCACGTCGCCCTCAACCAGCCGATCGTGGGGGTCAGCCTCACCAATGACGGAGACGGCTACTGGCTCGTCGCCCAGGACGGTGGGATGTTTGCCTTTGGAGGCGCCGACTTCCACGGCTCGACCGGTTCGGCTCCACCGAGCAGCCCGGTCGTCGACGTCGTCGAGACGGACGAGGGTCACGGGTATTGGCTCGTCACCGAGACCGGCGACGTGCTGCCCTTCGGCGGGGCGGCGGAGCTGACCGCGCCGCAGGGTGGTACCGCAGGGGCCGTCGTCGGCGCCGTGCGCCAAGGCGATGGCCTCTGGCTCACCGTCCACCCGGACACCCCCGTCGTCTACGCCTGGCAGTCGGGTGGGCTCGAGGCCCACGTTCTCGACGCAGTCATCGAGGGCGCGACGATCGCAGACGGATCGGTGGCCCTCACCCACCTCGGCACCGTCGGTGTGCACGAGTTCCGGCGAGAGGGACAGCCGTATCAATCAGCGCCGGGCGGGTGGCAGTTCGGCTTCACCGCCCGGGCAGTACCGCGCACGACGGCCGCGATCTTCCACGGAGGAGACGTCGCCAGAGCGCTCGAACGCGGTGATGTCGTGTTGAGCGAGCGCTCCGCCGCCCTCCGCGGTGCCCGCGTCGGTGACACAGTGGTCTTCAGCGGCTGGGACGACCGCCTCCACGAACGCCGAATCGGAGCGATCGTTCCCGACAGACGCGTCGCCTTCAGCGAACTCACGTTCGCGGACGATGATGCCGCCTCGTTCGGGTTCGTCCGTCCCGCGAGCATCTGGATCACGGGCGTCTCCAACCTCAGCGTCCTCGAGAACGCTCTCACTGCCATCGCAGCGACCGAGCCCTGGGTCCGTTGGTCACGGAGCTGGGACCCATCCAGCCCGGACAGCACGCTTCCGACAGTTCGCTTGAAGGAGTTGCTCGGCGAGTTCCACTACCGGCTGGGTTCTTCCGCCCTCATCGAGATGGACCCGGCCTGGGTCGGCGCCAACATCGTGCGGGCGGAGCTCCCGATCCTGGGCCGGTGGCGGTGCCACCGGGCGATTCTCCCGGACCTGACCGCTGCGCTCGCCGAGATCCAGGCCGAAGGGTTGAGTCACCTCATCGACGTTCGGGACAGCCGCAACGGTGGGTGCTGGGTGGCCAGGCGAATTCGCGGCGCGTTCGGTGGGGCGCTCTCCCGCCATGCGTGGGGACTCGCCGTCGACATCAACCCCTCCACCAACGCCTGGGGCGCGAGTCCGACCATGGATCCCCGCATCGTCGAGATCTTCCGCGAGAACGGTTTCGCGTGGGGCGGCACCTGGACGCGCCCCGACGGAATGCACTTCGAGTGGGTCGGGCGCTGATCCGACGGCTGGCGAGTCTCCGTCTCCGGTGGGACGATGAGCAGGTCTGGAGGAGGCGCCATGTCGGAACTCATCGGCAACGAGGTCGACAGCGCGGAAGCTGACGCCGCGGTCGCGGACGCCCGTGCCTGGCTGACGGCCCATCCATACGACGTCGACCGAGGCGAGTGGCTCGAGCAGCTCGTCGACTCGGGGTGGGCCGCACCGAGCTGGCCCGTCGAGGACCACGGACGCGGGCTCTCCCCCGGTGCCGCACGCGCCGCCGACCAGGTCTTCCGGGATGCGGGTGCGACGGGGTTCGCGCAGGACGTGGTCAACCTCTGGGCTGCGACGATCATCAGCTGGGCCAAGCCAGCGCTGAAGGCGACGGTGCTTCGCGACCTGATGCTCGGGGGCATCAACATGTGCCTGCTCTACAGCGAGCCGGGTGCGGGCAGCGATCTCGCGGCGATCCAGACCCGCGCCGAACGCGACGGCGACGAGTGGGTCATCAACGGTCAGAAGGTCTGGACCTCGGGGGGCCGGCAGGCCGACTACGCACTCCTGATCGCACGCACCGATCTCGATCAGCCGAAGCATCGAGGCATCACCTTCTTCTTCCTGCCGATGGACCAGGACGGCGTCGAGGTGAGACCGCTTCGCCAGGCCACCGGTGATGCCCGCTTCAACGAGGTCTTCCTCACCGATGCGCGCGTCTCCGACGACAACATGCTCGGCGACTACAACGGGGGCTGGTGGGTCCTCACGTCGGCGCTGGCCTACGAGCGATCGGCGATGGGCGGTTCGCAACGGCGCACCCAGCGCTCGTCGGAGTCGGTTCGCAGCGCCGAGAGTGAAGCATCGGCACCCGTGCCCGACCTGTCGCTCCTCGACGTTGCTCGGGAGCGAGGCATGGCCTCCGATCCGCTCGTTCGGCAGGACCTCATGCGGCTCCATGGCTGGCGGACCCTCAACGAGTGGAACAACCGTCGGGCGAAGGCGGCGCTCGAGCAGGGCACGTCGTCACCGATCGTCTCGCTGGGCAAGCTCGCGATGTCGCGCATGTTGCACTTCGGAGGAAGCCTGCAAGGTCAGATCCTCGGGGCCGAGGCCACGCTGGGCGGCGCACAGCACCCCGAGGCCGCCGACGCGACGTACTCGATGCTCAACGCGTTCTTCACGTCGATCGGCGGCGGCACCGACCAGATTCAGCGGAACATCATCGGCGAACGCATCCTCGGCCTGCCGAAGGAGCCCGAGGTCGACAAGGGCGTG
>CAYUBX010000476.1:0-3523 GCA_964443165.1 uncultured Acidimicrobiales bacterium | reverse complement strand
GCCCTCGGCCACGATCATCGTGGGCACGGTGGTGATGAGGAGCAGCTCGATGATGCGCGGCTTGGTCAGCATCACGAACGCGCCTGCAGTGCTTCAGAAGCGGCGCACGGGGGTGGGGGGCACCACCGAGATCTGGCTCATCGGCGCCTACGTTAGGCACCCACAGAGGCACACTCCATTCCATCGCTCGAATCAATCGAGTCCATCGCGCGAGATTCGCGGGATTTGGGGAGCTGGCTCTAGCGTCGAGATGTGGCTGCCCTGCGGATCACGCCGCGCACCTATCACTGGATCACCCGCGCCGCGCTGTGGTCGCTCGTGGCGATCGTGATCACCGGGGCCTCCGTTCGCCTCACCGGCAGCGGCCTCGGGTGCAGCGACTGGCCCAACTGCGAGCCTGGTCAGCTGGTCCCCGAGAAGGACCTCCACGGGTGGGTGGAGTTCGGCAACCGGCTCATCACCGGCCTGGTGTCGCTGGCGGTGATCCTCGCCGTGTCCGCGTCGCTGCTACGTGCACCGCGCGAGCGTCGGCTCACCACGTGGAGTCTCGGCCTGGTCGCGGGCGTCGCGGCGCAGATCATCCTCGGCGCGATCACTGTGCTCACCCACCTCTCACCGCCCATCGTGATGGCGCACTTCCTGCTCTCGGTGGTGCTGGTGTGGAACGCGGTCGTTCTCGCCCGCTTCGCCGACCCTCGTCCGGTGCCGCGACCCGCCGCCTCCGCCTCGATCACTCGGCACTGCTGGATCATCGCTGCGTTGGCCGCGGCAGCCATCGTGGCGGGCACCGTCGTGACCGCGGCGGGACCGCATGGCGGCGATGAGGACGTCGAACGGTTGGCCGTGAGCCTCCCCGACGCAGCGCGCGTACACGGAATCATCGTGGTCGCTCTCATCGGCGCGGCGCTCTGGTTGGTCACCCGACTGCGGGCCGTCGATCCCACCGGCCTCACCCGCCGGTCGGAATGGGTGCTCGCGATCATCGCCGCGCAGGCAACTGTGGGGTACGTGCAGTACTTCACCGAGGTGCCCGTCGTTCTGGTCGGCATCCACATCGCGGGAGCGACGGCACTGTGGATCGCGATCGTTCGGCTCGTGCTCGACGCATGTGGCGAGGAGCTGCACGACTCGAAGGGCGAGTCAGCGACTGGCAGCCGCAAACCCGATTTCGCACAATGACCGACGTGAGCGCACTCGAGCCTTCGCCCGTCATCGTCGACGAGCCGACCTCCGACGACGTCGTGGACGAGGACGTTCCGTGGGTCGTGCTCGTCTGGAACGACCCGATCAATCTGATGAGCTACGTCGTGTTCGTGCTCAAGAAGCTGTTCGGGTACAGCACCGAGAAGGCCACCGAGCTCATGCTCGACGTCCATCACAAGGGCCGTGCGGCTGTCTCCACCGGCTCGCGGGAGAAGGCCGAGCTCGACGTCTTCCGGCTACACGAGTACGGCCTCTGGGCGACCATGCAGAAGGACACGTAGCGAACGATGGCCTTCCGCAATCGGTTCTCTCATCGGCGCGACGGGCGCATCGCGTTCGAACTGGGCGACGACGAGCGCGAGCTCATGGCGAGCCTGGTCGGCCAGATGCGCGAACTGCTGATGGGAACGGCGGCCTCGGGCTCGGTGGACCCGTCGATGCGACGCCTCTACCCCACCGCATACGCCGACGATCCTGAACGAGACGCCGAGTACCAGGAGCTCATGCGCGACGAACTCCTGGAACGGCGGCTCGAGAGCCTGGACGTGGTGGAGGGCAGCATCGGACTCTCACACCTCGACGAGGAGACCGCCCTCGCCTGGCTGACGGTCCTCAACGACATCCGCCTGGTGCTCGGGACGAGCCTCGACGTGAGCGAGGACGACGACTTCCTCGTCGATCCCGACGACCCGGACGAGGGCCACCGTGCGCTGTACCACTACCTCGGACAGCTCCAGCACGAGTTCCTCGACGCGCTGATGGACGACTGAGACCGACTCACCCCAGCCGTGGACACCACACCGCACCGACCGTGCCGAGGCCGGTGAAGGCGCCCACCGTGGGTCCGCAGCGATAGCGGATCAACTCGAGAGCCGGGTCGCCTCTCAAAGCAGCCTCGATTGCGTCGTAGAAGCCGACCGCGGCTCGATCGGCCACACCCACCCCCACGCGGAGCGGCCGCCGGTCGTCGGGCGGTCGAACCACCTCCACCATGATCGCCGTCGCCTCGGTGATGGTGTCGGCAGACCCGAGTACCACCAGCTCGCCCTCATCGAACGTCATCACCGGGATCTGCGGGCTGCGGTCGATCTCGTGCAGCTGTTCGGAGACCTTGACGCGTCCCGAAGCGAGCGCGAGCTCGAGGCCGCCCATCACGAAGACGTTGCGGACCTCGGCCGCGGTGGCACGAGCGGCGGAGGCAACCCGGTCAGTCGACGCTCCGTTCTTCCGCGCTTCCGCCGCGGCGAGGGCGGCGCATCCGACGCTGAACGAGGCCTGCCCGGTGTCCACGATCTCGACCGGCACGTCGACCAGCTCGGCCGCGAGGCGTGCACCGTTCACCGTTCCCGACAATGCGGAGCCCACGTGGATCGACACGATCTCCGTACAGCCGTCGGCCACCAGCGCCCGGTACACCGCGGCGATCCGGCCAGGACTGGGCTGGCTCGTCGACACCTCCGCACCCGCCGCGAGCCGTCGATAGAACTCCTCCACGTCGAGGTCGACTCCCTCGGCGAACTCTTCACCATCGAGGATCACCGGCAGCGGGATGACGCGGATGTCGTGCCGCTCGGCGAGCGAGGCGGGGAGTTGCGCATTGGAGTCCGTCACGACTCCGATCACGCCGGGTCCTCCATCACGTCGCTACGTCCGACCGTCTGTTCGAATCGCAGCGCGATCACCGACGCCGAGACCGCGGCTGCCGCGGCGAGGCCAGCGGAAGGCGGCGGTCCCCACAGGTTGGGAAGCCGGCGCCGCCACCACAGGAGCCCGCAGGCGACCCACGCCACGCTGGCCACGGCTGTGGCCCGCCGCGGATCGCGACGAAGGCCCGGCGCGTAGTAGGTCGCACCGACAACGGCCGCATCGATCGGAAAGTACGCCGGGAACGACACCAGCACCTGACCGATGCTGGCGGCCACTCCCTTGCCGCCTTGACCCGGCCGGGTGATCGGGTAGCAGTGGGCGATCAGCGAAGCGGTCGACGCGACGTGCACGCCGGCCGGACCGGCAATGCGCCCGCCCACACGGCCTGCGACCGCCGCCTTCCCGGCATCGCCCACGAGGACCGCTCCACCCGCCGCGGCACCCAACAGCGCCGTCGTGTTCGCGGCACCGGGATTGCCCGTGCCCTCCCGCGTCACATCGACACCGCGCGCCGCGGCCCGAGCAACCAACTGGGCCGACGGCACCAGACCGAGGACATTTTTTTTTAATGATTCGTCGTCATTCGTGATCTACACCCCGACGAAACGTAGCGGGATCTTTGCGGCATTCCCGGTGGCGCCGCGTAACCTGTCCGAGCCCGGCCCCCATCGTT
>CAYUBX010000475.1:0-3559 GCA_964443165.1 uncultured Acidimicrobiales bacterium | reverse complement strand
TCTCCTGGGGCCGCTCACGCCAGCCTCCACGGTGATCGATCGCACCTGCGTGGTCCGCCTCGAGAGGCCGGTCACGACATGACACGTGAACGACGAGATCGGGGCGTTGTGGGATTCGAGATGCTGCCGCTGCTCGTTCTGGTCTTCACGGTCGGAATCCTGCTGTTTGCGCAGATCTGGGCGGTCCTCGACACGAAGCTCGCGACGGCGGCTGGTTCACGAGAGGCGGCGCGCACCTTTGTCGAGCAGCCGGCCGGAACCTCCGCCGCGGCAGCTCGCGCAGCCGCCGTCAGCGCAGGGCAGCGGGCGGCAGCCGCCCATGGCCGCCCCGGTACATCGGTGGGCATCGCGGAAGGCGGCCGGTTCGAGCGCTGCGCTGTCGTGACGTTCGTCGCGACCCACGAGGTCGAACTCTTCCGGCTTCCGCTCGTGGGCGCCCCTGGGTCGATCACAGTGCGCTCGACGCACTCGGAGGTGGTCGACCCCTTTCGAGACGGCCTCGAGGGAACCGGCTGTGAGTGAGCGACGAGACCAAGCAGGCAGCGCATTGCTCCTCATCCCGGCAGGGGTCTTGATCGTCCTCCTCCTCGGCGCGCTGATCGTCGACACCGCCGTCGTGTTCCTCGCCGAGCGAGAGGCGGAGGCCGCCGCGAGCGCCGCCGCGAACGACCTCGCCGCTCTGGCCGTCGACCAGGCTGAGCTTCGGTCGACCGGTCGCTACGTCCTCGACCCCGATGCCCTCGCCGACCTCGAAGACATCGTGCGTCGGACAGCGCTCGATCGGCTGTCTGCGTCCTTCGAGCCCAGCTCGGCGACCGTCACCGTCTCCGTCGTCGGAGCCTCTGCACTCGAGGTCAGGGTGTCCGGCCAGGCGCGTCGGATCATCGGTGTGCTCGGGTCCGGGTCCCGTCGAGTCAGCGCATCAGCGGTAGGGACGGCGGTCGTCACTCCTGGTTGACATTTTTCATGATGTTTCGTACATTTTCAATGTGTTCAGTGGCGAATCAGACGACGCTCGTCGGGAACCCGCGACGGGAGGCCCGCCCCGTATCGATTCGGTCGGCCTCGGCCCCGAGACCTTCGCCAAGAGGGGCTGGGCAGACGAGGGCCGCCGAGTTCGCCACGAGGCCGCCGTGCTCTCCGACGCTCGCCATCCCGGTGTCGTCGAGATCATGCATGTGGTCGATGACGACGAGAGCTGCGAACTCCACCTCGCGATCGTCGAAGGAGAGACCCTCGCCGAGACCGACCCCCTCCGTCTCGACGACCTCATCCGAATCGTGATCAGCGTCGGCCGGACCCTCTGCGATCTCCATCATCGGGGCGTCCGTCACGGCAACATCCGCTCTGACCACGTCCTCGTCGATCGCCGCGGGCGGACCGTGCTCTGCGGGTTCGGCGACGCCGGGCGCGACGGCGAGAGCGGGACGCCGCAGGTCAGCGCAGACATCGCGGGGTTCGGGCGCCTGATTCTCACAGAGCTCTCGAAAGGAGAGGACTCCGGGTTGATCGACGGCGAGGATCGGCGTGCCTGGGCAGTGCGCTCCCTTGCCGAGGAGGCCGCCACGGTGGAGGCGGACGTCGACTCGCTGGAGGAGTACGTTCAGCGCCTCGCGATCCTCGCCTCAGTCGAGCCGTCCACCCGCCGCCGAACGGCCACCCCCTGGGCCGCGACGGTGGGCGGCGTGGCGGCCGTCGTCGTCGTCGCCCTGCTGCTCGGCTTCCGCCTCGGCTCGACGGACCCATCCCTGCGAGGGGCGCCACTGCTCATCGACGACGGCTCGCTCACACCCGACCGCGAACCGCCCACGACAACCACGGGCACGTCCGTATCCACGCCGGTCTCCACCCCTCGCCCACAACCGACGTTGCTGTCGGCCAGCTCCCCGCGGAGGGAGTGCCCCCAGATCGATCCTCCCGATGCAGCGGCCGTTGACCTCGACGGTGACGACTGTCCCGAGGCCGCTGTCATCGAGGGAAACGTCATCATTGTCGGCGATCGGCGCTGGTGGGTCGGTCGCGACGGGGATCAGATCCTCATCGGCGATTTTCACTGCACCGGCTCACCCACACCTGCTCTCGTGCGCCCCGCAACCGGCGCCGTCTTCATCTTCGACCGGTGGCCAACCGACACGCATCCCGTGCAGATCCAGCCGATCGCGACCCTCGCCGACCCGTCGACCGCTCGCGTGGTGCGCACCGACGGCTGCGACCGGATTGTCGGCGATTCGCCGACGGGCGAGGTCCATGTCGGTCCGGACGGGGAGCTGGCCTTGTGATCCGCGCCATCCGACGGCTGGTCGTCACCGCCGGTCTGGCTTCCCTCACCGCGGCACTGTTCGTCGGACCGGTGGGGCCGCCGGGGGCACCGCCGACGATTGACCTATCCGGAACGGCGATGTGGCTGCAGCACGCCACTCCGGACGCGATCGCGATCGCCGCGGTTCGTGCGGCCGCAGCGGCGCTCGCGGCGCACCTCACATTCGCGTCGGTGGTTCTGACCGTGGCCGGCGAGCGGCGGTGGCATCGTGCCGGAGTACATCTCCTCGTTCCGGCCGCCACCCGGCGGATGGTGGCGACGATGCTCGGCCTCTCGGTCGTGGCCGGCGCCACACTGGCCGGTGCCGCAGAGAGAAGACCAGAGCCGATCGTCACGGAGCCGGCCGTCTGCGACGTCGACGATCCCAACTGCGGCACCCTGATGCTCCTGCCGCCAGACGCTGCACAGATCCAGCTCCTCGTCCCGATGCCGCCACGGTTCGTGATCGGTGAGCACGTCGACACCGAGACCGACCAGATCGATCGGTCCGACACGTGGGTGGTGAAGCCCGGTGAACACTTCTGGTCGATCGCACGAAGCACCAGGGACCGGGCCGCGGGATCGCTCCACGATCACTGGCTGGCGCTGATCGAGCTCAACCGCGACCGCCTGCCCGACCCGTGTAACCCGGATTTGGTCCATCCAGGGACCGAGCTGCTGCTCCCCTAGCTCAATCAGCCTCGAGACGTCAGGCGGACCGCGACCTCATTGGCGAGAAGGCGGCCATCGCGGGTGAGGCGAGCACGGCCGTCGTCGTCGATGTCGACCAGATGGCGGACCTCGTCGGGGACCGTCTCCTCCGGCACGCCGTCGCGGGTCCGCAGCGCGAGCTGCAGGCCTTCGAGTGCGGCGGACTCGGCGTCGAGCTCCTCGCTCCCGGCTTCGACCGTTCGATCCTCAGCTACGGCGGTGATGAATCGTTCGGGGGTGCGAACCGACCAGAACCGGCGGCCCTCGACGTGGCTGTGCGCTGCGACCCCGAGGCCCAGGTACTCCCCCTGCGACCAATACAGAAGGTTGTGGCGGCACTCCTCCCCATCCCGCGCCCAGTTGCTGATCTCGTAGTTGGCGAGACCTGCCCCGACGAAGAGATCGTCGGCGATGACGTACTTGTCGGCCTGAACGTCATCGTCGGGGTGGCGCGCCGGATCGTCGGCGAGCGGGGTGCCGGGTTCGACGGTCAGGGCATACGCAGACACATGATCCGGCCCGAGCGCGAGCGCCTCCGTCACCGATCGG
>CAYUBX010000474.1:0-3561 GCA_964443165.1 uncultured Acidimicrobiales bacterium | reverse complement strand
CGTCCCGCCGCGATCATCGCCTCACAGACGCGCCGGCTCGCCAGCCCCGCCCTCGCCATCACCTTCTGTAGCCGATCGGCCGAGGGTTCGTCGGCGTCGCTCACGCGTCGACGGCGTTCTCGGCCCCACCCTCCGGGCCGTCGGCCCGCAGCGCCAGTTCGAGCGTCTCGACAACGTCGGCATCGGGGACGAAGCCACCCAGCGAGGGCAGCTCGCCGAGGTGGTCGAGCCCCAGCCGTTCGAGAAACGCCGGCGTGGTGCCGTAGAGGAGCGCCTGCCCTGGGCCATGGTCGCGGCCCACCTCTGCGATGTAACCCCGCTGGTGCAGGGTGCGCACGACTCCGTCCACGTTGACCCCACGGATCGATGCGATCTGAGCGCGGGAGATCGGCTGTTTGTACGCGACGATCGCCAGCGTCTCGAGAGCCGCCGCGGACAAGCGCGCCGACTGACCTTCGAGCAGGAACCGCTCCACGTAGGGCGCCTGTGCCTTGGCCGTCTGGAAGCGGTAGCCGCCGGCGACCCGAGCGATCGTGAAGCCCCTGCCCTGCGCCTCGAACTCGTCCGCGAGGTGTTCGCAGAGTTGCTCCAACAGCACGGCGGGGATCTCGAGCAGCTGCGCCAGCAGCGACGGCGCAGTTGGCTCCTCGCTGACGAGAAGGATCGCTTCGAGCGCCGCGCGCACCTCCTCGGGAACCGATGCGGGATCGAGATCGGCGGTGGGTGGGCTCGCCGGCTCCTCGCTGTCACCCTCGTCTGCAGGAGACAGCCCATCGAACTCGGTGTCGGCCAGCTCCTCAGCGAGGGCGTCGAAGGGGTCGCGTGCGTCAGCCGTCATAGCTGTCGGCTCCTACGGGAACGAGAACGTCGGCGGCGTCGCCGACCCAGGTGATCGTGATGTCGCCGAATCGGGACGGCTGGTCGATCTCGACGTGACCCTGCTTGTACAGCTCGAGCACGGCAAGGAAACGCACGACCACCTCGATCCGATCGACCAAACCCTCGGTGAGGGCGCGGAAGCTGAGGCGTCGCGCTCGCGGCAACTCGTCGACGAGTTCGAAGATGGCGTCGGCGACATTGGCGTTGATCGGTGCGATTTTATTCAGGTCGACCGTGGGCGTCGGCTTGGGCGTCATCGCCCGGATGAAGGCGGCGCGCAGATCGTCGGCCACCACCCCGTCGAGGAGGTCGGGGGCCACGTTGAAGAATCGTTCGTCTGGACCGACACGCCGCGGGTGGCTGTGTGCCGCGCCGGCTGCGAGGCGTTGGAGAATAGCGGAGGCGTTCTTGAAGGTCTTGCACTCGAGGAGCCGCGACAGCAGGAGGTCGCGCTCTTCCCAGATCCCGAGCTCCTCGTCGAGGTCGATGTCGGAGTCGTGCGGGAGCAAGCGCCGGGTCTTCAGTTCGACGAGCGTGGCCGCGATCAGCAGGAACTCGGTGGCCAGCTCGAGGTCGATGCGTCCGGTGGCCTCGCGTTCGGCCTCGGCGGCGGCGACCATGCGATCGAGCTCGGCGAGATAGGCGTCGACGATGCGCGACAGGGAGACCTCGTAGATGTCCACCTGCTCCTTCAGGATCAGATGGAGCAGCAGGTCGAAGGGTCCCTCGAAGACCTCGGTCTGCACCTCGTACGTCATGGCATCGACCTTAGCTGCCGCAAATCACACGCATGTAATGCCCCACCGCACCCTCCCGCCCGAAGTTGAGGTGGCCGGGCGACCAAACCGGTCGGCGCGACGCCTCGATCTCGCTGCGGCTGCGGCGAGGGCGCCTTGGTACCGTTCGACGCCATGACACGAGTGTTCTCGGGCATCCAGCCCACTGGCGACGTTCATCTGGGGAACTACCTGGGTGCGCTGCGGCAGTGGGCCGTGGATCAGCACGAGCACGACAGCTTCTACTGCGTGGTCGACCTCCACGCCGTCACGGTGCAGCAGGACCCGGCGGAACTGCGTTCGAAGACCCTCGAAACCATGGCCACGCTCGTGTCCGTCGGCCTCGACCCGGAGGTCTGCACGCTCTTCGTGCAGAGCCATTGCCCCTATCACAGCGAGCTCTCGTGGCTCCTCGAGTGCACGGTCAGCTTCGGCGAGTTGCGGCGCATGACGCAGTTCAAGGACAAGTCCGCCCGACACGGCGAGTCCGGTCAGGAGCACGTCTCGGCCGGCCTGTTCACCTACCCGGCTCTCATGGCGGCGGACATCATCGCCTACGACGCCGATCGGGTCCCGGTCGGCGACGACCAGCGGCAGCATCTCGAACTCACCCGTGACGTCGCCGAGCGCTTCAACAGCCGGTACGGCGACACGTTCGTCGTCCCCGAAGCGGCGATCCCGAAGGTCGCCGCCCGCGTGATGGACCTCCAGGACCCGACGTCGAAGATGTCCAAGTCGTCGGAGTCGCCCCAGGGCACCGTCGGGGTCTTCGAGGATCCCGCAGCGATCACCAAGAAGTTCAAGCGCGCTGTCACGGACAGCGAGAACGAGGTGCGCTACGACATCGCCGCCAAGCCCGGCGTATCGAATCTCCTGTCGATTCTGGGAGCTGCGACGGACACCGCTCCCGAGGCGCTCACCGACCAGTACAGCCAGTACGGCCCGCTGAAGAACGACACGGCGGAGGCGGTGGTCTCGGCTCTGGAGCCCGTGCAGGCGAAGCGGGCCGAGTTGCTGGCCGATCCGGCCGAGCTGTCGCGCATCATCTCTGTCGGCGCGGAGAAGGCGATCTCGGTCGCCGGTCCCACGGTCCAGCGGGCCAAGGACGCGATGGGCTTCCTCGCCCGCTGAACCCGCTCGCCAGTGGCGCGGCGTTCGAAAAGTCTGCGAGATAGGGGTCAGAGGCTCTGGTTGCGCTTGCGGCCGAAGACGCCGCCCTTCATCACGTGTGAAGCGATGATGTTGGAGGTCACCTCGCGCGAGCGCCACTTCCGGAAGGCCACCACGAACAGAACCATCCCGCCGACGAGCACGAGCGGTCCGACGGAGCCCGGGATCAGGGTGGCGAACGCCATCACCACCACGGCGCCACCCATCGTGCGGATGTGGCGATCCTCGAGGCTGAAGGTGGCCTTGGACACCTTCTTGCGTTCCTCGAAGGTCTCCACCGTGATGTTCTCGAACCGACTCCGCAGAACGACCCGCGACTCGTCGGTCAACTGAGGCATCAGCAGCGCCAGACCAGCGTCCTCCGCGACCCGGACGCACGTCTCGATGTCCTGGGGCGGAACCCCCCGCGTGGCCACCCGCTCGCGGGCTTCGGGGTCCCGCTCGATGATCCACTCGCGGAACATCGCCATCGTCTCGCTGAGGATCTCGCTGTGCTCGGCGGTGAGTTCGTTGCGGGCCTCCTGACGGGCGAGCGACAGCGGCTCGTCGACCGCGGTCACCTTGAAGGTGCCCGCGCGCGCTTCAAGCTGGTCCAGCAGCAGAGCCTGAAGCTCGGCGAGAAGCTGCTCACTCGTCACGTCGCCTCCTCGGTGGTCGTCGATCAGCTGGACTTGTTGTCCGCCGCTTGCAGAACTCGTCCGACGTTGGCCGGAACCGTCCAACGCTGTCTCGGAGC
>CAYUBX010000473.1:0-3563 GCA_964443165.1 uncultured Acidimicrobiales bacterium | reverse complement strand
GTCGAGAGCTACCCTCGCCACAACTGCAGCGACGAAGGGAACGAGAGCATGCAGGACCGGTACGGGCTCGAGCTGAGCACGGCGTCCGAGGTCGCTCGGGACGCCTACGTGGAGGGGGTCGATCGGATGCTCGCCGCGGACGCCGGCGTGGAGGCGCGACTCGGGGCTGCGGTCGACGCCGACCCCGACTTCGCCCTCGCCCACATCGCCCTCGCGAGGCAGCATCACCTCAACGCACGGGGTGGCGAGGCCCGTGACACGGTCGAACGTGCGGTGGAGCTCGCGTCCGGCGCCTCCGAACGCGAGCAGCGCCACGTCGACATCCTCAGCAAGGTGATCGGGGGTCGCATCCCCGAGTCGCTCGAACTCACGAAGGAGCACGTGGCCGAGCACCCTCGGGACGCCTTCGTGCTGGCACCCTCGTGTGGCGTGTTCGGGTCGATCGGGTTCAGTGGCCGCGTCGGCCGCGAGCCCGAGCAGCTCGAGCTCATCGAACCGCTCGCGGAGCACTACGGCGACGACTGGTGGTTCCTCACCGTCCACGCCTTCGCCCTCGTCGAGATGGGCGAGTGGGAACGCGGTCGCGAAATGGCCTACCGATCGTTGGAACAGCGCCCGTCCAACTCCCATGCGGCCCACACCCTCATCCACGCTCTCTTCGAGGGGGGCGCCGACGCCGAAGCCCTCGGCTTCCTGGGCGATTGGATCCCCGAATCCGATCGCGGCAGCCTCCTCCACTGCCACAACTGGTGGCACTACGCGCTGCTCCTGATGACCACCGATCGCACGGACGACGCGTGGGAGGCGTTCCGCTCCAACTGCCTGCCGGGCACCACGGAGAGCCCGTCGATCAACGTGTTCACCGACAGCTCGTCGTTTCTGTGGAGGTGGGAGCTGGCCGGCAACCCTCGCGACGACGCGACCTGGCAAACCGTCCGTGAGTACTACGAGGAGAGTTTCCGACGGCCGATCGTCTTCGTCGACAGCCATGCCGCGCTCGCGTATGCCGCGCTGGGCGAGACCGACCAACTCCAGGCCACCATCGACGTCCTGCAGGAACTCGGCGAGGCGGGCAAGCTCCCGGCCGAGGCCACGGCGGCCTCCCTGTCGCGGGCGTACGCGGCCTTCGCCTCGGAGCGGTGGAGCGAGGTCATCGACCAACTCGAACCTCTGCTGCCCCAGGTCGTGCGCATCGGCGGCAGCCGAGCGCAGCGCGATCTCGTGACCAACACCCTGTTGGCTGCCTACGTCCGCGCCGACCGGCCCGACGACGCCCGCGCCTTCCTGGCCGGTGTGCAGGATCGACAGCCGAGCCGACCCGTCGCTGGTCTCGCCGCCTGACCCCTCGAGGTGGCACAGACGGCAGCTCGAGACACGCAATGATGGAACGATGAGCGGTTCGCTCGTGCTGCGGCCGGTGAGGGCGACCGAGGCAGGCGTCGTGTGGGACATGCTGTCCGCGGCGACCGACACCGTCGGCATGGGCTCGCTGCCCCAGACGGCTGCGGCCGCCGAAACTCTGTGCGACCGCAGCAGTCGCCTCACGGTCGAGTTGGCAACCGGCGCACACGACGCCCGACCTGGCGAAGTGGACCGGATCCTCTTCGTTCTCGAAGACGAGGGCTCTGTGCTCGGGGTCACCGGCTGCTCGTTCACGACCGAGATTCCGAACCTGGGGGTGAGGATCGAAACGGGCGAGGACGGCGAAGGGTTGATCATGCGAGCCGTCGCACAGTCCTGGACCAGGACGGAGCTCGACAGCAGCTACCTCGCGCCCAGCGCTCGGGGACGAGGAGCGGGCACGTTGCTCTCACGCGGCCGCTTCCTCTTCTTGCACCTCATCTCTGCGCAGGTGCCGACCGCGATCGTCTCCCACATCCGGGGCATGTTCGACGCCTCGGGAACCGCGCCGTTCTGGGAGCACTTCGGGGCGCGACTCGCCCCGCAATGGGAGACATCGGTGCACGCGGAGACGGCACTGGCGAGCAATGCGGCGCAGCTCCAGCAGCTCGCCGGCCGGCCGATCCCGCTGACACCGGCCGTGCTGGACTGCCTGGGCCGAGTCAACGAGGCCTCCCTGCCGGCCTTTCGGACCCTGGCGCGTGAAGGCCTCCGACCGACGGAGCTCTTCGATCCCGTCGACGGCGGGCCGACGGTCGCCGCGGCCCTGGAGGACACCCACTCTGGTCAACATCGGCGCCACGGTCGGCTTCGCACCGGCGGCGGCGATGTGGATGCCCTCGTGTCGACGGCGACGAGAGACGGATTCACCGTCACCCGAACGTTGGTCGACAGCCGAGACGTCGACACGGTCGGAGTGGATCCCGACGCCATGACAGCGCTCCGACTGGCAGAGGACGGTCTCGTGGTGGTCGCACCGCTCGGTCCTCCGACATGACAGCGGTGGAGGTCAACTTCGACGGGCTGGTCGGGCCGACGCACAACTACGCTGGCCTCTCCCACGGCAACGTGGCGTCGATGCGACACGGAGGCAGCGTCGCCCGACCGAAGGCCGCTGCGCTTCAGGGCGTCGCGAAGATGCGCGCTCTCGTCGCCCTGGGAGTTCCGCAGGCGATCCTCCCACCGCACGACCGGCCCGACCGTCGCGTGATGCGACAGCTCGGCCTCGACGTGGACCACTTCGACGACGACGTTCCCGACTGGCTGGTGGCCTCCGCGATGTCCGCGTCACCGATGTGGAGCGCCAACGCGGCCACGGTCTCACCATCGGCCGACACGGCAGACGCCCGGGTCCACCTGACGCCCGCGAACCTCGTCACGACGTTCCACCGCAGCCTGGAGTCCCGACAGACCACCGCCATCCTCCGCGCGATCTTTTCGGATGCGACCCACTTCGAGGTGCACGAATCGCTCCCGGCGCACGTCCGCTTCGCCGACGAGGGTGCGGCGAACCACGGACGGCTGACCCCGCAGCACGGGGCGCCCGGAACCCATGTCTTCGTGTACAGCCGCACGAGCGATGAACCCGGCGCGAGACGCTTTCCCCGCCGCCAGGCCCGCGAGGCCGGCGAAACCATCGCGGCGTCACATGGCGTCGCGCCCGAGCGAACCGTGTTCGTGCGTCAGTCGGACACAGCAATCGACGCCGGCGCCTTTCACAACGACGTCGTTGCAGTGGTCAACGAGTCGGTGGTGTTCCATCACGAGGATGCGTTCGCGGAGCCGCTGTCCCACCACGAATCGCTGGCCAGCGCAACCGTGGTGACGGTGCCGCGTCGCATGGTGTCTCTCGAGGACGCGATCGGGTCGTACCTCTTCAACTCTCAGCTGGTCACGGCGGCCGACGGAGCCATGGTGCTCATCGCGCCAACCGACGTCGACGAGAACCCGCGGACATCGGCCTACCTGGCCGCAGCGGCCGCAGACGCGACACATCCCATCACGGCCGTTCACACGCTCGACCTGCGCCAGAGCATGAGCAACGGCGGCGGCCCGGCCTGCCTGCGCCTGCGGGTCGTGTTGACACCTGAGGAGCTGGCGGCCATTCCTCCCGGTGTCGTCATGTCGAACGACTCCCTCGACCTCATCGAGGCCTGGATCAG
>CAYUBX010000472.1:0-3568 GCA_964443165.1 uncultured Acidimicrobiales bacterium | reverse complement strand
GCGACATCCGCAATCACGCCTCGACGGATGTCGAGCTCGATCCACAGATCACCCTCGTGACCGGGCCCAACGGGCACGGCAAGACCAACCTGCTCGAGGCGCTCGGGATGCTGGCGGGGATGAAATCCTTCCGCGGTGCCAGTCCCGATGCGCTCGTCGCGACGAACTCCGAGGCGGCCGTGGTGCGCGCCGAGGTAGTCCGACGGGATCGTGAGGCGCTGGTGGAGATGGAGATCTCACCTGGTCGTTCTCGCGCCCAGGTGAACAGGCAAGCCGTCCGCCGCATCCGCGACCTCGGCGATGTGGTCAAGGTCGTCGTGTTCAGCCCGGATGATCTGGAGCTGATCAAAGGCTCTCCATCGGTTCGCCGCAGTCTTCTCGACGACGTACTCACGAGCATCGATGTGCACTTCCGCCAGGACCGTGCCGACCTCGACAAGATCCTTCGCCAACGGAACAACCTCCTGAAGCAGTCGCACGGCCGGCTCACCGAGGAGATCGTCACCACACTCGGCGTCTGGGATCACAAGCTCACCGTCGCCGGCGAAGCGGTGGCGCGGTCGCGTACCGATCTCGTCGCCCGCATCGAGCCAGTGGTCGCCGACTACTACGCGCGGGTCGCAGGTGCCAACGAGCCCGTGCGTCTCATGTACGACGCGCCGTGGATGGCCGCCGGTCTCGCGACCGCACTGAGCGAGGTACGCCAGGACGAACTTCGCCGTGGCGCGACCCTGGTCGGGCCCCACCGCGACGAACTACAGATCCTCCTCAACTCGCTGCCGGCACGCACCCACGCCTCCCAAGGGGAGCAGCGGAGCCTTGCCCTCGCGCTCCGGTTGGCGATGCATCACCACATCGCGGACGCGGTCGACGACCCCCCACTCGTCCTTCTCGACGATGTCTTCTCCGAACTCGACGAAGGACGGGCGACCCGTCTCGTCGCGTGCCTTCCGACCGACGCGCAGATCGTCCTCACATCGGCGACGGGCACCGTGCCCGCAGGAGTTCACCCCGGCCGATCGCTCGAGCTCCGTGGCGGATCTGTCGTGGAGACATCGTGAGCGGCCCGGTCGAGCCGCGCCCGATCGGCCGATCGCTCGAACGCGTGGTCGGCGGACTCGGATCGCGATCCGTGATGATCGATCTCCACGACCGGTGGTCCGATGTCGTCGGAGCAGCGATCGCGGAGCGGTGCCGTCCCCGCCGACTGGTCGAGGGCGTGCTCCACGTGGAGGTCGATCACCCGGGCTGGGCGACGGAGATCCGGTATCTGGAGCGCCAGATCATCGAGCGAACCGCAGAGATCATGCCCCAACTCGACATCACGAGCCTCACGGTGTCGGTGGCGCGCCAGGGCAGGAATTCTTCCCACTGATTCGCTCAGACGCTCTGAGAGGCCCCCTGAGCGTTCTGAACCTCCGTCTCGATCCCCCCTCCGGTTGGTACAGTTGATCGTCGGAAAGGGGACACGTGACCGACACTTATCAGGCGAGCGACATCCAAGTCCTCGAGGGCCTCGAAGCGGTTCGCAAGCGTCCCGGCATGTACATCGGGTCCACCGGACCGGCCGGACTGCATCACCTCGTGTACGAGGTGGTGGACAACTCCGTCGACGAGGCGATGGCGGGCCACTGCTCATCGATCGAGATCTCAATCCTCGCTGACGGGCGTTGCCGGGTCGTCGACGATGGCCGAGGCATCCCGGTCGACCCGCATCCCAAGTACCAGGACAAGTCCGCGGCAGAGGTCGTGCTCACGATGCTCCACGCTGGCGGCAAGTTCGGCGGAGGCGGCTACAAGGTCTCAGGTGGGTTGCACGGCGTGGGCGTCTCAGTGGTCAACGCGTTGTCGACTCAACTCGAACTGGAGATCGATCGCGACGGCCGCCGCTGGCGTCAGGAATACGCCGACGGCGGCGAGTCGCTGGGTCCGCTCACCGACGCCGGTGCCTCGCCGCCGGGGCGCACCGGAACCTCGGTGACCTTCGCACCCGACGCCACGATCTTCGACCAGGTGGACTTCCGCGGCCAGACCCTGGCCGAGCGATTCCAGATGATGGCGTTCCTCAACGCAGGCTTGCGCATCGCCTTCCGTGACGAGCGCGCAGCGCAGCCGGCCGAGCAGGTGTTTCAGTACGACGGCGGCATCCGCGACTTCGTTCGTCATATCAACGAGTCCAAGGACGCGCTGTTCGAGGAGGTGGGGTACCTCTCAGCCGCCGAAGAGGGCGACGAGGTCGAGATCGCCTTCCAGTGGAACACCGGGTTCAACCTCGATGGCATCCACAGCTTCGCCAACGGCATCAACACCATCGAGGGTGGGATGCACGAGGAGGGGTTCAAGACGGCGCTGACCGCGACGGTCAACCGGTACGCGCGCGCCAAGAACATCTTGAAGGAGAAGGACGACAACCTCCAAGGCGACGACATCCGCGAGGGACTGACGGCGATCGTCAGCGTGCGACTCCAAGAGCCGCAGTTCGAGGGCCAGACCAAGGCCAAGCTCGGCAACACATCGATGCGGAGCCTCGTACAGACCGCGACCAACGCCGCGATGGCCGACTGGCTCGAAGAGCATCCGGGCGAAGCAAAGCGGATGGTCAACAAGGCGCTCGATGCTCGCCGGGCGCGTGTCGCCGCTCAGAAGGCGAAGAACACGATCCGCAAGTCCGCTCTCGATGGCGCGGGCCTCCCGGGCAAACTCACCGACTGCTCGTCTCGCGACCCCGAGGAGTCCGAGCTCTACATCGTCGAGGGTGACTCGGCCGGGGGTTCGGCCAAAGAGGCCCGCGATCCCCGCACCATGGCGATCCTTCCGATCCGCGGCAAGATCCTCAACGTCGAGCGGGCCCGCATCGACAAGATGTTCAAGAACACCGAGGTCCAGGCGCTGATCTCCGCGATCGGTGCCGGCGTGGGTGAGCACTTCGATGCAGACAAGTGCCGCTACCACAAAGTGATCCTGCTGTGTGACGCAGACGTCGACGGCAGCCACATCCGCACCCTGCTGCTCACGTTCTTCTTCCGTCAGATGCGTGAGATGGTGGAGCGGGGGTACGTGTACATCGCTCAGCCACCGCTCTTTTCGACCAAGGTGGGGAGCGACACGATCTACCTCAAAGACGATCGGGCCAAGTCGCTCTTCCTCGAGGAGCGCCCCAACCACAAGAACGAGTTCCAGCGCCTCAAGGGCCTCGGCGAGATGGACGCCGAAGAGCTGTGGAACACCACCATGGATCCGGAGCGGCGAACCCTGCTGCGAGTGACCGTCGAGCAGGCGGCGATCGCCGACGAGGTGTTCAGCATCCTCATGGGTGACGACGTCGAACTCCGCAAGAACTTCATTCAGACGAACGCGCACGACGTGCGCTTCCTCGACATCTAGCGAGCACGAGTGACTGATCTCCCTCCAGACGGTGACGCGATCGGATCGGCGTCCCAGGACTCCATCTCGGAGAACGGTTCCAGCCCGACCCTCGACATCCAGGACATCGAGATCCAGCAGGAGATGGAGCAGTCGTTCCTCGACTACGCCATGTCCGTCATCGTGTCCCGGGCGCTGCCCGATG
>CAYUBX010000471.1:0-3580 GCA_964443165.1 uncultured Acidimicrobiales bacterium | reverse complement strand
GCAGACGAGGGGTTCATCCGATTCTGCCCGTAAGTCGCCGATGCGGTCGATGCATCGGAGCTCGTCCAGGAATCCGCTCCCGAGAACCCGGGCATCAAGCGGTCCGTCTACGCCGAGATCGAGGCCGTGGCGCACACAGATACGGTGATCGCGTCGTCGACCTCAGGCATTCGCCCGAGTCACCTGCAGGAAGGGATGGAGGCACCCGGTCGCCTGGCCGTCGGACACCCCTTCAACCCCGTGTACCTCCTCCCAATGGTCGAGGTGGTGGGAGGCGAGCAGACGTCGCCCGAGACGATCGAGCGCCTGATGGGCTGGTACACGGCGGCGGGCATGAAGCCGCTGCACCTGAAGGTGGAGATCGACGCCTTCGTCGCCGACCGCCTGCTCGAGGCGGTGTGGCGCGAGGCGCTGTGGCTCGTCAACGACGGCGTCGCCACCACCGAGGAGATCGACGACGCCATCCGCTACGGCTTCGGACTGCGCTGGGCCCAGATGGGGCTCTTCGAGACCTACCGAATCGCGGGCGGCGAGGCGGGGATGGGCCACTTCATTCGGCAGTTCGGCCCGACGCTGAGCTGGCCGTGGTCCAAGCTCATGGACACCCCCGAGCTCACCGAGGAACTGGTCGGTGCCATCGAGACTCAATCGGACGCACAGTCGGGGCACCACGCGATACGTGACCTCGAGCAGATCCGCGACCAGAACCTCGTCGACATGATGCTGGCTCTCGAGTCGAACGACTGGGCCGCGGGACAGATCTGGGCCGCGCTGCGTCGCGACGATGGGACCCCCCCGCCCCGCGGTCATGCGGCGGGGGTAGGTTGAACCCATGTCGACGCTGCCATCGTGGCCCGGTCGAGCCCTCCCACACCGATGCCCGCTCTGTGAGTTCGAGGACAACCACCGGGTCCTCGCTCACCAGGTCGGCCACGCCTGCTCCCCGGTCTGCGAGGCGGCAGGGGTCGCCGAGGAACACCAGGGCGCGAGCGGCCGCACCTCGATCCAATCCACGCTCGTGCACATGAGCTTTGAGTGCGACGACTGCAAGGGCTCCTGGATCACCGCTCCGGCACAGGCGCAGCCGGGATCCGAGTAGCGACCCACCGCGTTAGGACTGCAGCACTGCCTGGGTCTGGATGGTGCGGGTGATCAGCTTCCCGTCCTCGCGGGTCACGTCCGTCTGGACGACGACCGTCGTCCGACCCACGTGGACAGGCGTCGCCCGGACGGTGAAGGTGCCCTGGCCCGCGCCGCGCAGAAAGTTGGTCTTCGACTCAATGGTCGCCGTACCGGCGCCCTCGGGCAGGTTGGCGATGGCCAGACTCGCCCCGATCGTGTCCGCCACGGCCATCAGGTACCCGCCGTGGAGGATTTCGTTGGTCGTGCATCGATCGGCGGCCCAGCTGACCTCCGCGAGCGCTTCGTCTTTCGATGTCGACACGGCCTGGATGTCGAGCACACCGGCGAACGGCATCGCCGCGTGGAGGAAGTCGGTGAGGCGCTGGTCGATCTCTGCCATGGAAGCAACGTATTCGCCCCAGGGGAATCGGGGCGCTGACCTGAACGGGAACGACGTCGACGAGCCGGCGGGCCTCCACGGGTGCCGGCGGGCTAGAACGGGTGCATGTCGAGTGGCGTCAACATCGTCGGCTACTGCGAACCGGTCAGCTGCAGAAGCGGCGACACCGTCGAGCTGAAGGTCTCGTCTGCGGTCCCCGGCCCGATCACGGTCGACATCGTGCGGCTCGTCTGCGGCGACGCAGCCAACCCCGCGATGGGTTTCGTGGAGGAGGAGGTGAGCGTCACCGGGTTCCCGGTCACGGTCGAAGGCCGGCCCCAGACTCTGCGGCCGGGAAGTTGGGCATCGATCGGGCCCGCGGCACAGCTGGATGAGCTGACGTCGTTCGCCATCACGTGCTCCGTGAAGCCCTACGTCAAGACCGAGTCGCCCCAACCCGTTCTCGCCATCGGCGACCTCGCCCTCAACTGGACTCGTGATGGATTCGCCGTCGGCTCCGCAACGACGGGAGCCCTCGATCAGCGCAGGTGGTACGACATACGGCTCGAGGTCGACCGATCGAAGGGGACGGCCGCGCTCGACGTGGTAGCCCGACCGACTCGATCGCCCGGGCTCGACAGCAGCTCCACAGGCGGTTCCGCGCTCACCGACGGGATCGGCGCTGGAGGCGACACCCTCGACGTGGGTCGTGGCTTCGACGGCCGGGTCGCGGGTTTGCGTCTCCATGCCCCTGGGAACACGAGCGACAACGGCGTGTGGTTCGCCTGGGACGCCTCGATCGATCCGTCGGGCGACCGGTGGACCGACACCGGCCCGCACGGACTCCACGGACAGTTCCACCAACTGCCCACCCGCTCGGTGCGCGGGCCCGACTGGGACGGCACCTCCCAGACGCCTGCGACCGCGCCGGCTTCGCACTACGACGCCGTGCACTTCCACACGAGCGACCTCTACGACGCCGGGTGGTCGACGACAGCAGAGCTCGAGGTTCCCGCGGACCTGCCGAGCGGGACCTACTGCTTCCGCACCCGCGCCGACCATGGGGTGGACCGGACACCATTCTTTGTCGCCGCTTCGCCTGAGCGCCGCAGCGAGGTGGCGTACCTCGTGCCCATGGCGACCTACCTGGCCTACGCCAACCAGCGAATCCACCTGACCAACTCCGAGTTCGTCCCCGGTGGCAAGCCGGCGCCACCCAACCACCTCTGGCTGAGCGAGAACCCTGAGGTCGGCTACAGCCTGTACGAGTACCACCCCGACCGCAGCGGAGTGATGTTCTCGTCTCACCGCCGGCCGGTCATGAACCTCAAGCCCGCCGCCGACACCTGGGGGTTCACGCCGGACACCAACATCGTCGGATGGCTCCACCACACCGGGGTCGACTTCGACATCGTGACGGACGAGCACCTCCACGCGGAGGGTGGCGCCGCCCTCGACGGCTACCGGGTGCTCGTGACGGGGAGCCACCCCGAGTACTGGTCGACGCAGATGCTCGATGCGCTCGAGGAATGGCAGCGCAACGGCGGACGCCTGATGTACATGGGCGGCAACGGCTTCTACTGGCGAGTCGCCTTCAGCGACACATGGCCCGGCACGATGGAAGTGCGGCGGGCCGAAGACGGCACCCGTGCGTGGATCGCCGAGGTGGGCGAGTACCACCACGCCTTCGGCGGTGAGTACGGCGGGCTCTGGCGCCGACAGGGGCGCGCCCCCAACCAGATCTGCGGCGTCGGGTTCGCCGCGCAGGGGTTCGGCCGCGGCTCCGCGTACGTTCGCACGCACCACGAACCGGACCGCACGGACTGGATCTTCGAGGGAGTCGAGGGCGATCGGTTCGGAGCACACGGTGTCGGCGGTGGCGCCGCCGGCCAGGAGATCGACCGCTACGAGCCGATGCTCGGCTCGCCGACCCACGCGGTGGTCGTGGCCTCTGCGACCGAGCACGACGAGGAGATGCTCCGGACCAAGGAGGAGTTCCACGTCACGGTGCGCGACGCGTCGGCGCAGTCCTCCGTTCGGGCCGACATGGTGTTCTACGAGATCGCCGGCGGCGGCGCG
>CAYUBX010000470.1:0-3591 GCA_964443165.1 uncultured Acidimicrobiales bacterium | reverse complement strand
CACGCGGAGATCGACGGTTCGGGCACCGTCACGAGCCACCGAGGGGAGCAGACCCGGCTGGCGCTCGGGAGCACGTTCGGCATGAACATGCGCGTCGGTGTGCCGTATCGGATGAAGAACCGCGTCATGGAGTTCGAGGAGAACCGCCTCATCGCCTGGTGCCACTTCTTCGGCCACCGCTGGCGGTACGAACTCGAGCCCGTGGAGGGGGGAACGCTGGTGCGCGAGACCTTCGACTGGTCGACGGCCAGGATCCCCTGGGTCATCAGCGCTGCCCGGTACCCGCAGCGCCACCCTGCATCAATGGCCGCAACGCTCGATGCCATCGCGGCGATCGTCGAAAACGACAGCTGACCAGAGCCCGATCGCAGATGGTTTGGGGACCCAACGAGGTGGTACGCGAAACTCGCCTCGTGGCAGTGCGCTTCGCTCGACGGTTCAGTGGCGCGCTGGTGGGGCTGATCCTCCTGACCTCCTGCTCCGACTCGTCACGCCCCGCGCTGGAGGACGAGAGCACTCGCGACGACTTCGGGCGCATCGTCGAGCCAGGCCGCGTCGGCGTTCTTCGACTCCGGCCGGGTGACTGCTTCGTTGCTGGCGCAGACGAGATCGAATCGGTCGCGGCGGTGCCGTGTGCGGACGAGCACGACAGCGAGGTGCTCGCTGTCTTCGACCTTCCGGACACGGCGTGGCCCGGAGCCAACGCGGTTCAGGCGGCAGCACGGGAGGGGTGCCTCGGCCGTTTCGAGGCGGCCACCGGATTCGCATACATCACCTCGGTCGCGGAGCTGACGGCCTATGCACCCACGCACACATCGTGGGCGGACGATCGTTCGGTGATCTGCGTGGCGCTCTCGCCGGACGGCGGCCTCATTCGCGGTGGCCTGACCCGAGCCGGCGCCTGAGCTACTCGGGTTCGAGCACCCACACGTCAGCGTCGAGCGAGCGTTCGAGCTTTCGCTGCAGGTCGCCGAGGGTGCGATCGTCGGACCGACGCACGACGATCGCCTCCGCAGCGTGACGAGCCAACCAGTCGTCGGGGCGTCCCATCGCCTTCCCGAACTCGGCACCCGTCGCGGGCGCCGTGTCGACGACCGTGACGACCGCAGCCGCGTCAGCGCGGAGCTCGCGAAAGCGGCGCCGAGTGGCCTCTGGCCATTTGCCGTCGATGCCATCGAACGCGAGGACGGCCACGAAGGGAACAGCGGCGGCTTGAGCGGCTTCCGCGCCGAGCATCTCGGCACCGAGTCCGAGGCCGCTGAGAACGACGAGGTCGGGCGTGAGTTCCTTCTTCGCCCGCAGGATCTCGATCAGTTGCCGTCGGACTCCCAGGCTCGTCGGGTTCTCCTGGTAGCCGCCCAACTCGGGTGGGCGATGCCCGACCACGGCGATGAGGTGTCCCGTCAGGGGGTCTGCACCCGCCTGGCGTGAGTCCCCTGACGGGGACGACGACGGTCGATCGGTCGTCGGAGCCCCCGGCTCGTCGGCATCGAGCCCATCGACGACGGCATCGGTGAAGTGATCACCGGTGCGTCCGAACCCCTCGGCCGCGGCGGTCGTGGCGAGGCGGTCCGCCGCATCGTTGAGTCGATGACCAGCGTGGCCCTTGACCCATTGAAACTCGACGTTGCCGCGGGCGTTGACCAGTTCGATGAACGGCTCCCAGAGGTCCCGATTGGCCACGGGCTTCTTCTGGCTGTTCTTCCAGCCACGCGCCAGCCACCCCTTCCACCACTCCTGGCGGAAACAGTTGACGACGTACGTGGAATCGCTGACGACCCGCAACGGTCCGTCGATGGCCTGGACGGCCGCGCTGGCCGCCGTGAGCTCCATGCGCTGATTGGTCGTGTGCGCCTCGGCACCCGACGCCCATTGCCCGCCGTCCACCACGTACGCCCACCCGCCAGGACCGGGGTTGCCGAGGCAGGCCCCATCGGTGAACACCTCAATCATGGGATCATGGTCCCATGATGTTCGACGGTTTCCACGATCAGTTACCTGACATCGACCCCGAGGAGACCGACGAATGGCTGCAGTCGTTCGCCGCAGTGGTCGAGGAGCACGGGAAGAATCGGGCACGCTTCCTCATTCGCCGGTTGATGAACGCCGCCCAGCAGCTGCAGGTCGACTTCCCGGCCACGGTGAGCTCGCCGTACATCAACACCATCCCGCCCGAGGACGAACCGTGGTTTCCCGGCGACGAGTACATCGAGCGGCGACTCCGCGCCTATATCCGCTGGAACGCCGTGGCCATGGTGACCCACGCCAACAAGTGGGCCGATGGCATCGGGGGTCACCTCAGCACCTTCGCCAGCTCGGCCGCCCTCTACGACGTGGGCTTCAACCACTTCTTCCGCGGCAAAGAGGACGGCCACCCGGGCGACCACGTCTACATCCAGGGTCATGCGGCTCCTGGCATCTACGCCAGGGCCTACCTCGAGGGTCGGTTCGACGACCTTGACCTCGACCACTTCCGTCGTGAGATCGGGCGGACGGGCCTGTCGTCCTATCCGCACCCGCGACTCATGCCGCACTTCTGGGAGTACCCCACCGTCTCGATGGGTTTGGGGCCGATCACCGCGATCTACCAGGCCCGCTTCAACCGCTACCTCCACAACCGCCGGATCGACGACACCTCGGAGTCCACGGTGTGGTGCTTCGTCGGCGACGGCGAATCCGACGAGCCGGAGACCCTCGGTGCGCTGCACCTCGCCGCCCGCGAGAAGCTCGACAACCTCATCTTCGTCGTCAACTGCAACCTCCAGCGTCTCGACGGACCGGTCCGCGGCAACGGCAAGATCATCCAGGAACTCGAAGCCAACTTCCGGGGATCGGGCTGGAACGTCATCAAGGTGATCTGGGGCTCACGCTGGGACGAACTGCTCGCGCGCGACCGCGACGGCGTGCTGCTCAACAAGATGATGCAGACGGTGGACGGCGAGTATCAGCGCTACTCGGTGGAGAGCGGCGCGTACATCCGGGAGCACTTCTTCGGGCCCGATCCTCGGCTCCGACAGATCGTGGAGCACCTCGCCGACGAGGAGCTCGAGCAGTTGCCTCGCGGTGGCCACGACTACAAGAAGCTCTACGCCGCGTACAAGGCAGCCGTGGAGCACGAAGGATCGCCCACGGTCATCCTCACCAAGACGGTCAAGGGCTGGGCCCTCGGTCCCGACCTCGAGGCCCGCAACGCGACCCACCAAATCAAGAAGCTCACTCGCGAGCAGCTGGAGACGATCCGCACCCGGCTCCATCTCGAGGAGGAGATCCCCGCCGACTTCGACGAGGACAACCCGCCCTACTACCGGCCCGAGGATGGATCGGACGAGCACCGCTACCTGATGGACCGGCGCCGACACCTCGACGGCCCGCTCCCCAGCCGGGACGCCGACTGGCGACGGCGACCCCTTCCACTTCCGTCGGAGACCCCCTTCACCGAGATGGCAGCAGGGTCGAGCGGTATGGAGGTGAGCACCACCATGGCGTTCACCCGCCTGCTGCGCGCGCTCTGCCGCGAGGACGGCTTCGGCGAGCGAGTGGTGCCGATCATCCCCGACGAGGCCCGCACGTTCGGGATGGACTCCCTCTTCC
>CAYUBX010000469.1:0-3595 GCA_964443165.1 uncultured Acidimicrobiales bacterium | reverse complement strand
CGGACAAGCCGTAGATGTCGACGGCGTCGATCGCGAATGCGGCCTCGATCTCGATGCGAGTGGCCTCCGACCACGGTTCAGCACCGAAGAGCCCAACCCGCAGAGCCGTCGACGCGGGGTCGATGCCCTGAGCGCGGAACTCGTCGGCCAGCACGAGGGCGTATGACGGGGTCGCCAGCAGCACTGTGGCGTCGAAATCGACGAGCAGCTGGACCTGCCGCGACGTCTGACCAGTCGAAGCTGGCACGACGGTGCAACCGAGTTGCTCGGCCCCGTAGTGAGCGCCGAGTCCGCCGGTGAACAGCCCATAGCCGTAGGCGACATGCACGATGTCGCCGGGGCGCACACCGGCCGCCACCAGCGAGCGCTGGTAGACCGCTGACCACATGTCGAGATCGGACTGGGTGTAGCCCACCACCGTCGCCTTGCCGGTCGTGCCAGATGAGGCATGGATTCGGAGCACCTGATCACGGGGGACGGCGAACATGCCGAAGGGGTAGTTGTCGCGAAGCTCGGCCTTGGTCGTGAACGGAAAGCGGCGCAGGTCGTCGAGGGAAGTCGCATCGGCCGGATGGATGCCCGCGGCATCGAACAGCTGTCGGTAGGTCGGGACGTGGGCGTAGGCGTGGCCCAGGCTCCAACGCAGCCGCTCGAGCTGCAGGGCTTCCAGCTCGGCTCTCGGAGCGAACTCGATGGCGTGAAGTCCCCGGCCGGCTCGGATGGGTGTCGGCTGGTTCATGCGGTTGCTGCTTTCTGTCGGCGGGGCCACGGTACGAGAGGTCCGAGGTGGGTCTTCGATCAGCGCTGGAGCCCCTCACCTGGCCGGCGGTGCCAAGGTTCGCTACGGCTGCACGCCGCCGTCGACGACGAACTCCTGGCCCGTGCAGTACGAGCTCTCATCGCTGGCGAGGTACAGCACCATGCTGGCGATGTCCGCCGACTGACCGACGCGGCCGAGGGGGATGTTCCGCTCAGCCTTCTGACGGATCTCGGGATCGGTGAACGCCTTGATGTTCTCCGTCATCGGTGTCTCGATCAGACCGGGGTGCACCGAGTTCACCCGGATCCCGTGACGACCCCACTCCTTGGCCGCCGTCTTGGTCAGGCCCCGCACGGCGAACTTCGTGCCGACATAGGCGCCGTGGCCGTAGACACCCTGGAGTCCCGCCACGGAACTGATGTTGACGATCGAACCGGGGTAGCCGCCCGAGATCATGGCGGTTGCCGCCGTCTTCATCCCGAGAAACGTTCCCGTCTGGTTGATCGCGATGATGTTGTTCCACTCCTCGAGGCTGGTGGCGTCGAGGCGGCGGATGAGGTCGATCGCAGCGTTGTTGACAAGCACGTCGATGCGGCCATGGCGAGCCACGACGTCGTCGACCACGGTCTGCCATTCGGACTCCGACCGCACGTCGAGGTGTTGGTACTCAGCGCCCTCGATCTCGCCGGCCGCTCTCTCGCCCACCTCGTCGAGAACGTCGGTCAGCACGACGGTCGCCCCCTCCGATGCGAACAGCTCGCCCTCCACGGCTCCTTGGCCCCGCGCTCCACCGGTGATCACTGCGATCTTGCCGTCCAGACGACCCATGTCGACCTCCTCGATGCGTCACCTGCGACGGTAGGCGGTCGGGTTCTTCGGCGCTGGCGAGGTGCCGCCCGGATCCACATTCTGTGCGGTACGGCCGTGCCGACAGGGGGACGCCAACCCTGCGCACGGGCTCCGGCGCGAGGGCTCTGCGCTCCTGCTCCTCGTCGGCGAGTTCTCGATGCGCTCAGGCCAGCGGTCCCGAGACGGCACCGATTCCGGCACAGGTGGTCTCGGTGGGGAATACTCTCCTCGGGATGGCGTCGCGCTCTCCTTGCTGACGCGGCGTCACTGTGGAAGTGGAGGGAGCCATGGGCGAGGCTGATGTCCACTGGTGGTCAGCCGTCGAGGCGGGCCGACGTCTGGCGAGCGGGGAGCTGTCCGCGGTCGAGCTGACCACGAGCATCCTCTCCAGAATCGACAGTCTCGACGGTGCTCTCGGCGCCTTCGCCGAAGTGACAGCGGATCGTGCCATGGTGAGCGCAGAGCGGGCCGACAACGAGTCGAGAGCTGGCCGACACCGGGGCCCACTGCACGGCGTCCCCGTTGCGGTCAAGGCACTTTGCGATATTGCCGGTGTTCGCACCGCCGCCGGCACCGAGGTGCTGGCCGAACATGTCCCCGCAACCGATGCGACCGTCGTGAGCCGGCTCGAAGAGGCCGGTGCTGTGCTCGTCGGGTCATTGACGATGACGGAGGGTGCGAGCGCCGTCCACCACCCGAGCATTGAACCGCCTCGCAACCCCTGGGACCCTCAAGCATGGGCGGGCGCTTCGTCGAGCGGGTCGGGCGTTGCCACAGCGGCCGGCCTGTGCTTCGGATCTCTGGGTAGCGACACCGCTGGCTCCATCAGAGCCCCGTCTCATTTCTGTGGGGTTGTCGGTCTGAAGCCCACCTACGGGCGGGTGTCGCGTGCCGGTGTGTTCCCCCTGTCGGCGACTCTGGATCATGTCGGTCCGATGACCCGCACCGTTGCTGACTGTGCCGCGATGCTCGGCGTCCTCGCCGGTCCCGACGAACGCGACCCCTCCGCTCGCCAGATTCCTGTTCCCGACTACCTGCGGGAGTTGGATCAGCCATTGCGGGGCCTCCGTATCGGCTACGACGAGCACTACTCCTCCGACGGCGTCGCCCCGGAGTTGGCTGCTGCGGTTCGAGAGGCGATGGCTGTCTTGGAGGGTGCAGGAGCGTTGGTTGAGCCCATCGTGGTGCCTCCGCGCGAGCCAGCGTTGGAAGCCGGAGCCCTCATCGTGCATTCCGATGTGGCCCATGCCCACGATCCATATTTCGAGCAGAACAAGGACCGGTACGGGCCTCATCTCCGGGAGATGATCGAGATCGGCTTGGGCCTTTCGGCAGCAGATGTGGCTCGCGGTCACGAGCTACGTCGCCAATGGACGGGTCAGCTCGAAGCCCTCTATGAATCGGTGGATGTCATCGTCTGTCCGCCCACCGTGGCCCCGGCTCCTCCCGCCCACCTGACCACGGCCCTTTCCCCCGACTTCTTCACCCAAGGTCGTTTCTTCGGGTTCACGATGCCATTCACGGTGTCGGGAAATCCGTCGCTGACCGTGCCCTGCGGGTTCACCACCACGGGGCTCCCCATGGCCGTCCAGCTGGTGGGACGACACTTCGACGAGAGCCGTTTACTCCAGGCCGGCCACGCCTATCAGCGCGAAACCAACTGGCACAACCGCCACCCGTTCTGAGGGCCTCCCCCGCTCACCGACTCTCCGAACCCCACCGAGGTCCAAGCAGGGGAGACGTCACCGACCGACGGCAAAGAACCGAGGCGGGGACTGTCCGGGTTTCTGGGTATCTGGGACGTCCGCCCGACACGACGAGCCCCCGATTCAGGGCGTGCTGGATGACAGAGAACCGTTGGCGCTCTCGCTGGATTCGTCGCTTGTACGCAGCTCCGCGACGAGTGTGTCGATCTGGTCCTGGGTCTCGGCGATGGCTTGGGCGAGATCGGGGTAGGCCGCGGCTGCGGGGTGCGAGAGCAGCAGG
>CAYUBX010000468.1:0-3596 GCA_964443165.1 uncultured Acidimicrobiales bacterium | reverse complement strand
GTGGCGGCGTCGACCGCAGACCACGGGATGGCCGTGTACAACGCCTCGAAGGGTGCCGTGTTGAGCCTCACCCGCGCGATCGCTGTGGACCACGGGCGTGACGGGATCCGCTGCAACGCTGTGAGCCCGGGCTGGATCATGACTGCGCTGGCCGACGCGGCCTTCGACCTCGCAGACGACCCGGCCGCCGCCCGAGACGCGGCGATCGCCAAGCACCCGGTCGGCCGCATGGGCGAACCGGCGGACGTGGCGGGCCTCGTGGCCTGGCTGATCTCCGATGACTCGGCCTTCGCCTCGGGGTCCAACTTCACCATCGACGGCGGCCTCACCGCCCAAAGCCCCATCTCGCCAGACTGAACCCGGTCTGGTGACGGGTGGCCGCGCAAGCTGCGGCCAACCGTCACGGGAGCGGGGTAGCGTCGCGGTTCATGAGCGATGACGGCACGCCGCGGATCGACGGCAATCGGCTCTGGCGTACTCTTCATCAGCTGGCCGAGATCGGCGCCACGGCGGCGGGAGGCGTGGCGAGGGTCGCGCTGACCGACGTGGACAAGGCCGGGCGCGACCAGTTCGTCGAATGGGTCACGGACCTCGGGTGCGGCGTCCACCTCGACCGCATGGGAAACATCTACGCGCGGTATGAGGGCACGGATCCTGAGCGCGACCCCGTTGCGATCGGGAGCCACCTCGACAGCCAGCCGACCGGCGGGAAGTTCGACGGCGCGTACGGAGTGATGGTCGGCCTCGAGGTGATCCGGGCCATCCACGACACCGGCACCCGCACCGCCGCACCCATCGAGGTGATCTCCTGGACCAACGAGGAGGGCGCCCGCTTTCCCCCCGCGATGATCGGCTCTGGGGTCTACGGCGGTGCGTTCAGCCTCGAAGAGGGGCTCGGCGCCACAGCGATGGACGGAGCGAAGCTCGGCGACGAGCTGACACGCATCGGCTACTCGGGCCCCGAGCCGCCGGGGAGCAGGACGTTCGCCCAATACATCGAGCCGCACATCGAGCAGGGCCCGATTCTCGAAGCTGGCGGCGACACGATCGGCGTGGTGACCGGCGTGCAGGGAATCCGGTGGTTCGACGTGACGATCTCGGGTCGCGAGGCCCACGCCGGAACGACCCCGATGGAGCGACGGTCGGATGCAATGGTGAGCGCAGGCCGGCTCACCGCCGCCATCGACGACATCGGTCGCGCCAGGCCAGACGGACGGTCGACCGTCGGCGTACTCACCTCCACCCCGGCGTCGCGCAACACCGTCGCAGGACACGTGCAGCTCACCGTCGACCTGCGGCACCCGGATCCCGACGAGCTGGAACGGATGAGCGACGAGCTGCACACAGCCGCTGACGCGTTGGCCCCACGCCCGGGCGTCACCCAGATCTGGTATAGCCCACCGCTGCTCTTCGACGAGGCCATCGTGTCTGCAGTGCGCTCCGCTGCGGAGGACGAAGGGCACCGGCCAGTCGACATCACCTCGGGAGCGGGCCACGACGCCGTGTACGTCGCTCGCCTGTCGCCGACAGGGATGATCTTCATCCCCTGCGAAGACGGGCTCTCACACAACGAGGCCGAGAACATCACACGGGATCACGCGGTCGCCGGCGCCGAGGTCACACTCCGGGCGGTACTGGAGCTCGCGTCCTAACCTGGCGCAATGACCGATCGCCGCTCCGAACTCGTCTCGCTTACCGCCAACTTCCTCGACGCCTTCAACCGCAACGACCTCGACGGCATGATGGCCTACTTCCACCCCGCGGGCGTCTACGACGAATTCAACGGCCGCCGCAACGAGGGCTTCGACGCGGTGCGGGAGGCATTCCGCCCGCAGTTCGAGGGGGCATTCGGCGAGATGAAGTTCCTCGACGAGGACCAGTTCATCGACGCAGAGACCGGCAAGGTGCTCGCCGCCTGGCGCTGCACCCTCGAGGTGAAGGGCGAGCCCACGTCGTGGCGCGGGCTCGATCTGCTGCACTTCGAGGGAGACAAGGTGATCTACAAGGGCACCTACGCCAAGGCGAAGGCACCGCTCTTCGAGTAAGGCCGCCACCAGGCACACCCACCCAAATTTCGACGCTCATGCCGCTTCACCCGGTCCCAGCGTCGACGGAACCCCCGCGCACATTCGGCACGACTTTCGCGCCGCCCGGGCATCGGGTCCGATCCACCTCCGTCAGGTGGGGCCGAGCGTTGACTGCCGAGGGCTCACGGGGCACAGAAGCACGTGTCCTGGGTCATCCTGGCTGACGTAGGTGTCGAGCAGTTCGCACCCCTCGTACCCCCTCGTGTCGGCCAGCGCGGCCTTCATCATCTCCAGGAACTCCTCCGCCTTCTCCGGCTTCACGAAGAATTCGGCAGTGGCGAGAATCGACATGATCTTCCCGTTTTGTCGACAACGACCCTACGCTGATTCGCAGGGACCGCAGTTCGAGCAGCACCACTGCGGGAGGGGGTAAAGATGCCGCAGACAGCCACGCAGATCCGTCAGCAGCTGACGCACCCGGTGATCGATTCGGATGCTCACTGGCTCGAGTTCGGACCGTATGTCAAGGAGCGACTGCTCGACATCGGTGGGGAGAAGGCCGCCGCGGGGTTCACCGGGCTGCAGGAGATCGTCCCGATCCAGGAGATGGGGCCAGACGAGCGAGCTCACCTCGGTCTCGGCCATCCCGGGTTCTGGATGCTTCCGATGAAGAACACCCGGGATCGAGCAACCGCGATGATGCCGGCGCTGCTGGCCGAACGCATGGAGGAGCTGGGCCTCGACTTCTGCGTGATGTACCCGACGGGTGGGTTCGCCCCGGCGGCCCACTCCGACCCCGAGATCCGGCGAGCGGGCGCGCGGGCCTTCAACATCTTCAGCGCCGAGTTCTTCGCAGACCACAGCGGTGTGATGACACCGGTGGCGATCATCCCGATGCACGATCCTGACGAGGCGGTCGCCGAACTCACCTACGTGCGGGAGACCCTCGGCCTCAAGGCCTGCCTCTTCAACGGCATGGTCCCGCGCCCGGTCCCCGCTGCACAGGAAGGCAACACCAAGGCCTACCGGCTGGGTGCAGTGACCTACGACGTCTTCGGGATCGACAGCCCGCACGACTACGACCCGGTGTGGCAGGCGTGCGTAGAGCTGGGCGTGTCGCCGACGTTTCACGCCGGCGGGCGCGGGTACGCACTGCGCCGATCGCCCTCCAACTTCACCTACAACCACATCGGACACTTCGCCTCGACCGCCGAAGCGATCTGCAAGGCCATGTTCATGGGCGGTGTCACCCGACGCTTCCCCGACATCCGCATGGGCTTCCTCGAAGGCGGGACGGCATGGGCGTGTCAGTTGTTCGCTGACCTGATCGAGCACTGGGAGAAGCGCAACCGCGTCGCGTTGGAGTGGAACGACCCGGCGAACATGGATCACGGGCTGATGCTGGAGTTCGCCTCGTCACACGGTCCACCGGGGATGGCCGAGCTGATGTCCGACCGCGAAAACGCACTGTTCGCAGCTCTCAACGCCGAAGCATCGTCGAGCACCGCCGGGCAGACCAACCTCGATGACTATGCGGCATGCGGCATCACCGACGAAGAGGACATCGCT
>CAYUBX010000467.1:0-3599 GCA_964443165.1 uncultured Acidimicrobiales bacterium | reverse complement strand
AGCTGATCTGCTCCATCGAGACGGACAAGTCGGTCGTCGAGATGTCCACCCCGTTCGCCGGCACCGTGTTGCAGCTCGGTGCTGAGATCGGAGAGACAATCGTGGTTGGTGAGCCCTTGATCGTGGTCGGCGAGTCGGGCGAAGTCGCTCCGCCGGAACCCCAGCACACGCCGACGCAGAAGGCGCCGTCGCCGATCGCTCCGATTGCCACCGTCGAGTGGACGACAGGCGTCGTCCGATCTCCGGTCGTGCGCAAGCTGGCGACGGATCTCGACGTGGCGCTCGACAGCGTCGCCGGCACCGGACACGGCGGCCAGATCACTCGTGCGGACGTCGAAGCGGCGGCCCGAGCGGCTCCCTCTGGGCCTCCGTCCTCCGGACCATCGGCCATCGAGCGGCGCGTGATGGCCATGCCGAAGGTGCGCAGGGCAGCACGCGAGCGTGGGATCGACCTCCGCGCGACCAACGGATCAGGACCCAACGGGGTGATCAGACTCAAGGATCTCGACGCTTCGGACTCCGATCGCCAAGAGATTCGGCAACGACTTTCGCCGATCCGCCGCTCGATCGGCAACCACCTCACTGAGTCAGCGACGACGATTCCGCAATTCACAGCGATGGTGGATGTCGAGGTGTCCGCACTCCTCGAAACTCGGACCGCGCTTCAGGAGCGCACAGGTGGACCGATCCCGCTGGACGCGCTGGTGATGAGTCTTCTCGTGCCGGTTCTGCGCGACCACCCCCATATGAACGCGCGACTCGACGCCGAGGCCGGCGAACTCGTTGCGTCGCTCCACTACGACATCGGAGTCGCCGTGGACACGCCGGACGGACTCATCGTCCCCGTCGTGCGACACGTCGACGTCAAGACGACCAGCGAGATCGCACAGGAGATCCTCCGCCTCGCCACTGCGGCGCGCGGGCGCTCCATCCACCCAGATGAGCTCGTCGGGGCAACTTGCACGCTCAACAACGTGGGAGCGGTCGGGCTCGAGAAGGGCACGCCGATCCTGCCGATCGGAACGACAGCGATCATCGCGCCAGGCCGTGCCCGCCCGACGGTGCAACTCCGCAACGGTGTCGCGATAGAGGTCCCCGTGATGACCCTCTCAGCCACCTTCGATCACCGAGCGGTCGATGGCGGCGACGCTGGGCGCTTCCTGACACAGCTGCGTGACCACCTGCAGGTGCCTGCGCTCGGCCTTCTCTGATTCAGAGTCGATCGTCTGGGCGGGTTGACTTCGCTCCGAGAAGCCGATCGGCCAACCGTCCGATCACGTCACCGAGGCGCCGCTCCCATGGCTTGAGTGGGCCGTGCAGCTTCAACATCGCCCGCTCCGTTGCAGCCAACCGTGGGTGCATACTCGCCTCGTTCCCCTGGGCCTTGAGCAACCGAGCCCGCCAGCGTCCGTGCAATCGTAGATCGAAGGCATCGAGGGCGAGCAGCCAGCGGTCACCCAGCCGCACACCGCGCAGGCACAACCGTTGACGTATAACTGCATGCCCGTCCGACCTCGCGGCCGCAGCCACGCGTCGGACCAAGTACGCATGCCAGCGGATGCTGCTGAAAGACACGTCCGTGCTCTACCTCGATTTCGACGAGTCCGTTGAGTGAGCGGGTCGAGGACGCGACGGCTTCCGCTGTGGTGGAGGCAGCTGCAGACGTGGTCAGATCGGTGGCGATGTGTTCGACCGGCTCGACAGGCTGGCGCAAGCAGCGGCATTCAATGCGGACCCGCGGGAAACCCGCGCAACCCATTGATTTCGCCTGGTTGGGACCGACGACGGTTGATGTGGCGTATCCATGTCTTCCCAGGTAGACAGCCGTTTCCTAGTCCTTCACCCAGCCACTCACCACTTCGACGTGGCTGGTCTGGGGAAACATGTCGAGCACGTCGACCTGGTCGAGTCGATACCCCGCTGCATGGAGTAGGCCGGCGTCGCGGCCGAGCGCCCCGGCGTCGCACGACACCAAAAGAACGTGCGGGGCTTCGGTGCGGGCGACAATGTCGACACCGTCCTTCTTCAGGCCGGCCCGCGGCGGATCAGCGATGACCACGTCGGCGAGCTCGGGCACCCAGTTCTCGACGTTGGACCGCACGATCGTGACGTGGGACCCGAGGTTGTGCTCGGCGTCGCCGACCGCAGACGCGGAGGATTCGATCGCGGTGACCTTGTCGAACCAGTCTCCGACCGTTCCCGAGAACAGGCCGACGCCTGCGTAGAGGTCCACCATCGCGATCTCGCCCGCGTCCTGGATCTCGAGCCACTCAGCTGCCAGGGCGACGAGCATCTCGGCGCCTTCTGGGGAGCTCTGGAAGAACGAACGAGCGGAGATCCGCCACTCCACTCCGGCCGCTTCCTCGGTGACGAACGCCTCCGCCCCCTTGCGCGCCCGGTTTCGACCCACCACGACAGCTGCGCCGGGGATCCGAAAGCCGTCGGCTCGCGGTTCGCCCATCACCAGACGGTCGCCGGTGCGAGCACCCACGCGGATCGTGGCCTCCGTCGCCTCGCCGAAGAACCCTGCCGCGAGGATGTCGTCCATGAGCGGGTGGGCGACCAGGCAGTCATCCACGGTCACCAGATCGTTCGAGGACCGGGCGCGATAGGCGGGTCGCCCGTTCTGCACGGCCACTCGGATCGTGGTCCGGTAGTTGGTGGGTTCGGGTCCGGCCACGTACCGCACCTCAGGGACCTCGACGCCTCCCAGCTTGCGGAGCGCCGATTCCACGAGAGCCATCTTTCCCTCGGCCTGGGCGTCCTCATCGAGGTGCTGCCAGTCGCACCCGCCGCACCCGCGGTCGACGCTCGGGCACGGCGGCTCGCGCCGCCCGGTGCCGGGGGTCAGAATCTCGGTGATCCGGCCGCGGGCGAAGCGATCCTTCTCCTCGGTGAGCTCGACGTCGACCTCGTCGTCGAGCACAGCACCAGGCACGAACACAACCCGTCCGTCATCCATCCGACCAACGCCATCGCCGCCGACAGCGAGATCGTGAATGGTCACCCGTTGTCCCATTGGAGTCAGGCTACGGTCACCCTTCATGCCCTCCCCCATCGACGCGCGACCGATCGAGATCGTTCCCTCCGTGCTTCCGGCTGATTTCTCGCGGCTGGGCGAAGAGTGCATCGCTTTGGAAAAGGCCGGAGTCGACCGCATCCAGTGGGACGTGATGGACGGCAACTTCGTGCCCAATCTCACCTTCGGTCCCGACGTCATCGCGGCGTGCCGCTCGCACGTCGAGGTGATGTTCGAGGCGCACCTCATGGTCGCCAACCCCGACGAGCTCCTGCACACGTACGTCGAAGCCGGGTGCCAGATGGCGATCGTGCACGTGGAGACCACGCCGCATCTCCACCGCACGCTGGGGCGCATCCGCGAACTTGGCTGCCGGCCGGCCGCCGCGCTCAACCCGTCGACCCCACTCGATACCGTCGCGCATGTGCTCGACATGCTCGACATGGTGCTGGTGATGACGGTGAACCCTGGCTTCGGCGGTCAGGCCTACATCGGGACCATGGAGCCGAAGGTACGGGCGCTCAAGGAGATGATCGACGCGAGTGGTCACGACGTCGACATCGAGGTCGACGGCGGTATC
>CAYUBX010000466.1:0-3603 GCA_964443165.1 uncultured Acidimicrobiales bacterium | reverse complement strand
CAGGATCACGTGACGGACGACGGGGTGTACATCCGATCGATGGCCACCCGCGGCCATCTCGGCGGGCTGAGCCTCGCGACCCCCCAGGCCGTGCGGGTTCTCGACGCTCTCGGGTGGCCCTGGATCGTCATCGAGACCGTCGGCGTCGGTCAGGTGGAGGTGGAGATCGCAGGTACCGCAGACACCACCGTCGTCGTGGTCAACCCTGGCTGGGGGGACGCGGTGCAGGCCAACAAGGCCGGCCTCATGGAGATCGCCGACATCTTCGTGATCAACAAGGCCGACCGACCCGGCGCGGACGACACCCGGCGCGACATCCAGCAGATGCTCGAACTGTCGACGCTCGGGTCGTGGTACCCGCCGATCGTTCCAACGGTGGCTGTCGACGGAACCGGCGTCGACGAACTCTGGGAGCACGTCGTTGCCCATCGAGAGCATCTGGCCTCCTCGGGTGAGCTGGTGGAACGCCGGAGACAGCGGGTGGACGGTGAGTTCGCCGAGATCCTGCATCGCAGTATCGAGGCGAGAGTCGCTGCCCTCAACGACACCGACGTGAGCGCCGAGCTGCGCTCACGCTTGGCCAATCGCGACATCGACCCGTACGCGGCGGTGGACGAACTCCTCAGGCGGGCCGACGGAATGGGCGCGTGATGACACCGACGTCCGCCGAAGCCTCACAGCGGATCGCCGGTCGTCCGATTGGAAACAGATGGTCGCCGTCGTCCCCCCCGGTCACGCCATGGACCTGAACTCCCGCTTCGAACATCTGGCTCGCTCACCCCGCCTGTTGGTGGCGTGCGACTACGACGGCACCCTCGCCCCGCTCGTCGACGATCCGGCCAAGGCGTTCCCGCGTCGCGAGACCGTGGTGGCGATTCGCGCGCTGGCCGAGCTGCCGCAGACCTCGGTCGCGGTCATCTCGGGTCGCGCTCTGCGAGATCTTGCCACCCTGAGCCGCCTGCCCGAAGAGATCCGCCTGGTGGGCAGCCACGGCGGCGAGTTCGACGTCGACTTCGTACGTGGGCTCGACGCAGAGCGCCGGGCGGTTCTCGATCAGATCATGGCGGGCGTCCACGTCATCGTCGCCGACTACCCGGGCGCCTTCATCGAGCCCAAGCCCGCCGGCCTCGCGCTTCACCTGCGCCGGTTCGAGGGCAACGGCGCCGCAGAGGCGGTCGCGCGGGTGTCCGAACTGGCCGCCTCGCACGACGGCGTCGGGGTGCGTCACGGACACGAGGTGGTGGAGTTGTCCGTCGTCGATACGGACAAGGGCCGAGCGCTCGAGCTGATCCGTTCGCAGGTGGGCGCGAGCGCGGTCGTGTTCATCGGCGACGACCGCACCGACGAGGACGCGTTTGCCACGCTTCGTGGACCCGATGTCGGGATCAAGGTCGGTTCGGGTGAGACCCTGGCCGAACATCAGGTCGAGAGCACAGACGACGTCACCCGTCTGCTCGCCGATCTCGCGGAGCGCAGGAGCGAGTGGATCCAGGGATCGGGCGCTGTGCCGATCGAAGCGCACTCGATCCTCTCGGATCTCCGGACTGCCGCCATTGTCTCGCCCGACGCGCGCGTCACGTGGCTGTGCGTCCCGCGGATCGATTCGTCTGCGATGTTCGCAGAGCTGGTGGGTGGCCCGGTCGCCGGCTACTTCTCGGTCGCTTCCGTGTCGGGGGCCCGACCTTTGAGCCAGGCCTACGACGGCGACTCGCTGATCCTGCGGAGCCGGTGGCCGCGGATGAGCGTCATCGACTACCTCGACACCAGCCGGGACCGAACCACACATCTCGCGGGCCGTACCGACCTGATCCGGGTGATCGAGGGCTCGGACACGGCGGTGATCGAGTTCGCACCGCGCCTCGACTTCGGGCGTGTCGCCACGCGGCTGCGTCAGCACGAGAGCGGGCTCGAGGTCACGGGCACGACAGAGCTCATCGTCCTGCGCTCCCCAGGGGTCGAGTGGGAACTGGTCGACGACGGTGAGAACCACACAGCGCGTGCCGAGGTGGATCTTCGCGACGGCCCGGTGGTGCTGGAGCTGCGCTGCGGCTCGGCATCGCTCGCGGCGGATCCATGGTCCGAGCAGGATCGCCGCCGCGACACATATCGCGACTGGTCGGAGTGGGCCGACGAGCTCGATCTCCCGTCGATTGCCCGCGACGACGTCGTCCGCAGCGCTCTCATCCTCCGTTCGCTCGTCCACGGGCCGACGGGCGCGATTCTCGCCGCGGCCACCACGAGTCTTCCCGAGCACTTCGGCGGCGTCCGCAACTGGGACTACAGGTACTGCTGGATCCGCGACGGCGCTCTGACCGCATCGGCGTTCGCCCAGCTGGGCGCCGAGCGCGAGGCCATGGCGTTTCTCGACTGGGTGACCGGCGTGGTCGAAGTTCGAGGCGGTCCGCAGAACCTGAGCCCGCTCTACCTCGTCACGGGTCGCCACCTCCCTCCCGAGGCGGAGATCGGCGAGCTCGCGGGCTACGCGGGGAGCCGACCGGTTCGGGTCGGCAACGCGGCCGATCACCAGATCCAGCTCGACGTCTTCGGCCCCGTGGCTGAGCTGGTCTGGCAGCTCGCCGACCGCGGTGCACCTGTCAGTGCCGCCCACTGGCAGCTCGTGATCGGTCTCGTCGACGCGGTGCGCGACAGGTGGCGCGAGCCCGATCACGGGATCTGGGAGATCCGGGCCGCGCCGCGACACCACGTCTACTCGCGGGTCATGTGCTGGCAGACGGTGGATCGCGCCGTCACGCTGGCGCGGACGATGACCCACTCGGTCCCCGAGGGGTGGGAGGCGCTCCGCGACGAGATCGCCAACGACGTGATCGAGAACGGTTGGAGCGACGACCTGCAGACGTTCACCGCCGCCTATGGGCGTGACGACCTCGACGCGAGCGTCCTCGCCGTCGGGTTGAGCGGTCTTCTTCCGCCTGGCGATTCACGCCTCGCGAGCACGGTGGAAGCAGTGGAGCACTCGCTTCGCGACGGACCGACGGTGTGGCGCTACCGCGGGGACGATGGTCTGCCGGGACGTGAGGGCGGTTTCCACCTGATGACGTCGTGGCTCATCGACGCCTACGAGCTGGTCGGCCGTCGCGAAGACGCGGTCGAGCTGTTCGAGGAACTCCTCACGCTCATCGGACCGACCGGCCTCCTCGCCGAGGAGTACGACCCGCGTCAGGACCGGTCGCTCGGGAACGTGCCGCAGGCGTACTCGCACCTCGGCGTCGTCCAGAACGCGCTGCGGCTCGACGGTCGCTAGTCGAGTTCGCCGCGGGCGAGTGCGAACGCCTGCTCGCGTTCGAGAGCGGTCAGGTGCGGGTTGAGCATCCGCAGCTCGGCGGCGGCACGAAGGTGGAGGAGCACGTCGTCTTCGCCGAAGGCCTTCATGAACGCCGTCGCGAACCGCCGTCGCAGCGATGCGATCACGGCGCGCGCTGCGACCTTGGCGTCCGGCTCCCCGGTGCGCAGGATCACGTAGGTGAGCGCGGCGTCGAACCCCGCGTCGCCTCGGGCTGCGTTGGACCAGTCGAAGACGACGGGACCGTTGGGGGTCATCTTCACGTTGTCCGGGTGGAGCTCTAGGTGGACGACCGACGAGCC
>CAYUBX010000465.1:0-3606 GCA_964443165.1 uncultured Acidimicrobiales bacterium | reverse complement strand
GTCCGAAATCGGCGAGCAATGATCGCCGAAGACGGAGCCTCCGAGGACCGCTGCGGCCCTCGCCAGGGCGACCGCCACGTCACCGACGGAGAGCGAGAACGCCAGGGGCAGCAGGATCGGAACGAGTATGGCCATCGTGCCGTACGAGGTTCCTGTGGCGAAGGCGATCACTCCGGCGGTCACGAACGCGATCACCGGGACGAGTTCCCCGGAAAGAACATCTCTTGCGAGCGAGGCGACGTAGTGCCCCGCGCCGACGTCCCTCGACATCCGCGAGATCGCCCAGGCGAGTACCAGCACCATCAGGGCGAAGACGAGCGACCTCGCACCACCGACCCAGCTGTCGAGGAGCGTCGAGAGACGCTGGCGCTGGACGAGCCCGAGGAGGATCGCGACGACGGAGGCGCCCAGAGAGCTCCACAGGAGCGCGCGATAGGAGTCGGCGTTGCCGATGATGTCCCGGAGCTTCGGGGCCCTCGTGTCGTCCAGCGCCTCGACTCCTGTGGACCAGAGCCCGAGCACCGTGAAGAACACGAGGCAAGCGATCGGCAGGGCCGCGTTGATCCAGCGAGGCGGTGGCGGACTCTCGGATGGATTCGAGCGTTCAGCGTCGGGCTCGGCGAGCGGTCGCGCTCCCTCGCGCAGGACCGCGCCGGTGTCCCGGCAGCGGCGCTCGGCCGCGCGCATCGGACCGATGTCGCGCAGCGTCCAGCCGACGAGGAGGACGAGGAGCAACATCAGGAAGCTGTAGACGGCGAAGGGGATCGAGCGCAAGAAGAACACGTAGGCGGGGTCGTGGTCGCCCGGAACCTTCTCCAGCACGTCGTCGATGACGCCGACCTGGTACGCGGTCCAGGTCGAGATGACTCCGATCGTCGCCACCGGAGCGGCAGTGGCGTCGACGACGAAGGACAGCTTCTCGCGGCTGATCCGCAGGCGGTCGGTGAAGGGCCTCATCGTGTTGCCGACGAGAAGCGAGTTCGCGTAGTCGTCGAAGAAGATCAGACAGCCGAGGAGCCAGGTCGAGAGCTGGCCGCTGCGTCGGGTGCGCGCGTATCGAGAGACGAGCTCGACCACGCCGCGCATGCCGCCCGTCGCCATGACGACGCCGATCATCCCTGCGAGGGAAAGGCTGAAGAGGACGATGTGCGCGTGATCGTCGTCTGCGAGAGATCCGACGAGGTAGGTGTCGGTCGTGCGGAGGAAGGCCCGCAGCGGATCGAGGTCGTGCAGGAGGATCGCGCCGACCCAGATGCCGCAGAAGAGCGAGAGGATCACCTGCCGCGACAGGAGGGCCAGTGAGATGGCGACAAGCGCCGGCAGCAGCGTCAGGAATCCCGGGAAGACGGTGCGTGTGATGTTGCCTTCGAGTTCGACGCCCTGGATGCGGGCGGTGATCGTCCCGGAAGGGCTGCCGTTGTCATCGAGCACGAGGACGTTCGGGAGAGTGAGCCTGCCGTTCACCAGCGGGCCGGCGGTCGTCAGCGGCGCGAGATCTCCATCCGAGCTTCGTCGCCATGCGCCGTCGAGAAGGACGAAGCCGTCGTAGCTGTCGTCGACCGAGCCGGACTCGTTCCGCGCGACGAGCTCCAGAGTTACCGGGACGTTGGTGAAGATCGGTCCGGGGGACGCCAGGTCGATTGCGACCGAGGTCGGCTCGGCGTGCAGGGAGGAGCCGGCGGCAAGAAGGAGGGCGAGCAGGGGAGAGACCGGGCGCATGCCGGCAGAGTATCACGCGTTCGCCGGAAGGTGGACAGTCGACTTTCCCCCTCCGGAAGAAGGGTGAGCGACACCGCGAGCCCACGAAGATCCTGTCGCGCGTTCCAGAGAGTCACGGGCGTTCGTGGGCGTCGTCGGGACAGTGCGGGGACGGGGCTCACGCGGCGCGGACTCTCGCCCGCCGACGACGGGTCGATCGACGGCGCGGATGCTGCCACGACGCTCCTGCGTCTGATCGTACAGGTGGCTCTGCTTCCGGGCCCCCCGGAGAGGCAGCGGGATCGATCCGGTCTCCGAACGCTCCGAGCTGAGGCCGCTTCGCGTCCTGGGACCCGGAACGCGGAGGCTGACCGGACTCTCGGACGGCCTCCGATCCGCCGACGGATGTGCAGGCCGCAGAGAGACGATGCGAGCGGCTCTCCCCGTCGAAGAAGCCGCTCACCATGTCATCGCTTTCGGGGGACTGCTGCCAAATTTCAGCCGCCGTTGACGGACTCCGGCAGGAACCCACCCGACGGATCTGGCCGCAGAGGGTTGCTCGCTACTTACCAGCGACCACCACCGCCGCCGCCGCCGCCGCCGCCGCCGCGGTCACCGCGGTCGCGGGCTTCATTCACCTTGAGCCGACGTCCACCGAGCTCGTATCCGTCGAGCGCGGAGATCGCGTCCTGGGCGTTCTCCATCTCCACGAAGCCGAATCCGCGCGGGCGACCCGTCTCACGATCCGAGATCAGGTTCACCGAGTGGACCGTTCCGTGCTGGCTGAACAAATCCTGGACTTCGGTCTCGGTAGTGCTGAAGGGCAAGTTACCGACGTACAACTTCTGAGCCATGGCTCCACGTTCCTTGAGAGGACCTGAAAGAAAGTAAGGCAGGAAAGATTTCGGCGCTGAGTATCAGAGGCTCAGAGCCGGACGAAAGCCCCGCACCCACGAAAAGCCCGCGGGAGTGGGGCAAAACGACAAAGTCCCCGGGATTTCCTGGGGACTTCTATCAAGAATGCACAAAGATCCTGCACGAGTTATCGCTGATACACGAAGTATTATGGCTCCCCGGCCTGGACTCGAACCAGGAACCAAGTGGTTAACAGCCACCTACTCTACCAATTGAGCTACCGGGGAACGGTTGTCTCTTCATCAGGGCTGACCAAATATAGAAGACGGGAATCGTCTGTCAACCCCATCCGGGGCATCGAAGGCGTTTTCGTCGGGGGTCGCTTGACGGAGCCGCATTCGAAGCCTGACTACTCCTTCTCGTCGCCCGCATTCGGGGCGGGAGCCTCCTTCGGCTCCGGCTCCGGGATCTCCAGCTGCTGGAAAGCGCCGTCGCTGCCGTGGAGGAGAACCATCACGGTCCGCGAATCGAGGCCCGGCTCGAGCGTCACGACCCGCTTTTCGGCCGTCGCGCCGGCGTCTGCCGCTGCGCCCGGACGGCCGAGCACTTCGAACTCCGCGGCGACATCGTCCTCGACGGCCTTCGCAGCGAGTCGGAGCTCCCAACCCGGTGGGGCGGTGGTCTCGACCTCGATCTTCTGCGACGCTGTCGCGCCCGCCTCGAGACGCTCGATCCGCGCTCCACCGATCGGCAGCAGGACCCAGCCGGCGCCGCGCAGCTCTTCCGCCTCCGACGGGGGCTTCTCGGGCGCCACCGCCGCACCACCGTCGAAGCCCGCCGGTGTCGTGCCGTTTGCGTTTTTGACCGCCGTCCCGGCCGTCGCGTCTCCCGCCGGGGCGGTCGCGTCTGCCGCGTCCGCGGTCGCGTCTCCCGCCGGAGCGGTCGCGTCTCCCGCCGGAGCGGTCGCGTCTGCCGCGTCCGCGGTCGCGTCTCCCGCCGGGGCGGTCGCGTCTCCCGCCGGGGCGGTCGCGTCTGCCGCGTCCGCGGTCTCGT
>CAYUBX010000464.1:3264-3611 GCA_964443165.1 uncultured Acidimicrobiales bacterium | reverse complement strand
ACTCAACTCTGAAGTGACTCAACTTCGCAGCTGCACGCGGCTCAGATCAGACCGCCGTCCACGATCCACTCCTGGGCGGTGCACCCCGACGAGACGTCGCTGGCGAGAAAGAGCGCCATCTCGGCGACGTCCCGTTCCGACATGCGTCGGGGCAGACACTGCTGGACGAGCATGCGCTCGACGGCGGCATCGTCCTCGTACCAGAGCTCGAGCTGACGATCGGTGAGGATCGCTCCGGGGACCATGGTGTTGACGCGGACGTTGTGAGGTCCGAACTCGCGGGCCAAGGTGCGCGTCAGCCCGCGCACGGCGGCCTTGCACGACGAGTAGACGGCGAGGTCCGCAAT
>CAYUBX010000464.1:0-3254 GCA_964443165.1 uncultured Acidimicrobiales bacterium | reverse complement strand
GGGGCGACCGATCCGAAGTTGATGATCGAGCCTCGGCCGCGGCTCTTCATGAACCGGAACGCGGTCTGCGCAGCGACGAACTGATGCTTGAGGTTGACCTTGACCGACCAGTCCCAGGTGTCCGCATCGACGTCGTCGGTGTCGAAGCGCGTGTCGTTGGCGGCGTTGTTGACGAGAACGTCGAGCCCCTCAGCCAGCTGCTCTGCTTCGAACAGCGCGGCACGGAGCGCGTTGTCATCCGTGACATCGCACTCGATGAAGCGAGGCCGCTCCCCCGACAGCGCAAGCAGCTCGGCGAGCTCGAGGCCTCCGGCGACGTCGATGTCGACGAATACCACGTTCGCCCCCTGCTCGTGGAAGGCCGTCACGATGCCCGCACCGATTCCCGTCGCGCCGCCCGAGACGAACACGGTCCTGCCGTCGAGATCGTTGTAGGTCGCAGTCACGCCGTCGAGGGTAACTTCGCCCCATGAGCGACATCTCCATCACCGACGATCTCCCCGGCGCCCTGGAGGAGCCGGTCCGCCAGCGCAGCAAGTCGATCGACATTGCCGCGCCACCCGAAGCGGTCTGGGAGCTCGTCACCTCGCTCGACCGATACGGCGAGTGGAGCAACGAGAACACCGGCGGCTACTGGCGCAAGGGCGAAGACGGCGAGCCTGGCACCGGGCAGGTGGGCGACATGTTCGTCGGTGTCAACCGGCTCGACGGCGAGGAGTGGAAGGCGCCCGTGGAGATCGTGCAGCGGGTCGAGAACCGGGACTTCGGCTTCGTCACAGGAGGGCTCGACTACAACATCGTGCTCTGGCGCTACCAGCTCGAACCGACCGACGCCGGAACCCGCCTCACCGAGTCCTGGACTCTCCGACAGCTCTCGCCGCGGATGATCGAAAACGGCGAGGGCGAGCTCGAGTACCGAACGGGCAACGCCGAGCGCGGCATCGACGCCACGCTGTCGGCCCTCAAGGCCGCTCTCGAGAGCTGACGGCCGGCGACCATGGAGATCAGCGACGGACTGGACTACGTCCGAAACAACAACAGGGCCGTGATCGCCACGCGCCTCACCGACGGTTCGCCTCAGATGTCACCCGTGACCCTCGCGGTCGTCGACGACCAGGTCATCATGTCGACGCGGGAGACCGCCTACAAGGTCAAGCAGTTGCGTCGGGATCCGCGCGCCTCTCTCTGCGTCTTTCCCGATAAGTGGCTCGGCCGGTGGGTCCAGCTCAACTGCACCACCGAAGTCGTTTCCCTACCGGACGCGATGGAGCTACTCGTCGAGTACTACCGAACGCTCCAGGGTGATCACCCCGATTGGGACGACTATCGGCGGGCGATGAACGATGACCAGCGCTGCATCCTTCGTTTCACCATCGAGTCAGCCGGACCGAATCGCCAGGGCTGATCTTGCGATGTCGCGCTGCACTCGTCGCCGCAGCTCTCGCCGCGACCGCGTGCACGAGCGTGAGTCCCCGGGTCTCACCCACGCAGCCTGACGACTCGGGCTCTGAGGCTGCTACCCCCACGACGGACCAGACGCCGGCCAGCACGGCGAGCCCCGTCACCTCCCACCCCACCTCCACGAGCACCGGCACCTCCACGATCGCGACGACCCCCACCACGACCACCCTCCCGCCGGCCCGGTTCGCAGATGGCCGTGACGTCTCGCAGCCGTACGGAAGCGTCGAGGGCGTCACGATGTTCCGGGGCAACCTGACACGCAGCTGGTACGGCACCGGGCCGGTTCCGGACCAACCTCAGCTGCTGTGGCGCTATCCCGACACGCGGATGTGCGGGGCGAGCACCCACCGGGGCGAACCGAAGACGTGGTGCGGAACCGGTTGGACAGGCCAGCCCGTCATCTGGGAACGCCCCGACGGCGTGACCGAGCTCATCTTCGGGTCGTACGACAAGTCGGTGCACTTCGTCGACGCGACGACCGGACAACCCACGCGCCCGCCCTTCGTCACCGGCGACATCGTCAAGGGGTCGGTGGCGCTCGATCCGGACGGCTTCCCGCTTCTCTACGTCGGCAGTCGCGACAACTACTATCGGATCCTCGCCCTCGACCGTGAGGTCCCGACGGAGCTCTGGCGGCGAAACGCCTACGACAACCGCGTGGTGTGGAACGACGATTGGGACGGCAATCCCGCCATCGCCGACGACCTGATGTTCCTCCCTGCAGAATCGGGTTGGTTTCTGGTCTTCCGCCTCCATCGCGCGATCGGCACCGACGGCCTGGTGACGGTCGAACCCGAAGTTCTCCTCGAGTTCCCGGTCTTCACGGACGAACTGCTCGCCGTCGTCGGACGAGAGCAGTCGGTGGAGAACTCCCCCGCCGTCTTCGACGACACCGTGTACTTCGCGAACAGCGGTGGTCGGGTGGTCGGTCTCGCGATCGGCGACATCGAAGCCGGCCGCGGAGCCGAGATCGTGCCCGTCTTCGACGAGTGGGTCGGTGAGGACGTGGACGCGTCGATCGTGCTGGATGCCGCCGGGATGCTCTACGTGGCGATCGAACAGGAACGCTTCAACGAGCGAGGCCGCGAGATCGGCCAACTGATCAAGCTCGATCCGACTCGTCCCGAGTCTCCCCTCGTGTGGAGCGTCGAGGTCCCGCCGCGAACGCCGGGAGACGACGGTGGCCTGTGGGCGACACCTGCCCTGGGCTCGGGGTCGAGCGACGGCATGCTCTACGCCGCCACACACCCGGGCGAGCTCCTGGCCGTCGACACCGAGACGGGTGAGGTCACGTGGCGCGACGAGATCGGCTGGCACGCCTGGTCGTCGCCGATCATCGTCGACGACACCCTGGTGGTTGGCACGGACTGCCTGGCCGGAGGCGGGTTGCGGGCCTACGACCTCAGCGATCCTCGGCGGCCCAAGCGGCGCTGGAATGTGGCGCTCGGCGGCGGGTGCATCGAGTCCACTCCGATCATGTGGAATGGCCGGATCTACGTCGGTTCGCGAGACGGCTACTTCTACGCGTTCGGTTAATCCGCGATGCCGGCGAGCGCAGGAAGCTCACAGGTGCACGAGCACCCCACCTGGTGACCGGCGTCGGCGAGGACCGTCGGCTCGTCGGGGACATCGCCGCGCTCGGCAGCGCGAGTAAGTGCCTCCACAATCGTCGCGTCCCACTGGCTTCCGGCGTGCTCTCGCAGCACGCTCATCGCCATGTCGGTACGCATGCCCTCGCGGTACTGACGCGTATGCACCATCGCGTCGTACGCGTCGCACACCGACACGACCCG
>CAYUBX010000463.1:0-3614 GCA_964443165.1 uncultured Acidimicrobiales bacterium | reverse complement strand
GCGCGTGAGGTTGAGCTCCAGCTGGCTGCGAATGACGTCGTCTGGCGTGTCTGCCAGCGTGCGCACGGTCTTCTCGTCGCTCCCGCCGACGTTGTTGACCCAGATGTCGATGCAGCCGAACTCCGCCATCGCGCGGTCCGCCAGCTCCTCGGAGAAGTCGCGGATGTCGCCGTCGACGATGAGCGCGCGGCGACCGTGCTCCTCGATCGCCGCAGCTGTCACCTCGAGGTCGGCGACCCTTCGGGCGTTGATCGCCACGTCACATCCAAGCTCGGCGAGGCCCACCGCGATCGCGCGACCGATGCCCTGCCCGGCTCCCGTGACCACGGCCACGCTCCCGTCCATTCGGAAGCTGTCGGCGATGCCCATGCTCGAACCCTCTCGCTCGTGGTCGCCGCCATAGTCTCATGTGCATGCCGATCGAGACGCGCCGCACCTTCTGCAGGGTGTGCCATGCCGCGTGTCCGATGGAGGTCGATGTCGAGGACGGTCGGCGAGTCGTGGCCGTTCGTGGCGACCGGAACGACCCACTGTTCGAGGGGTACACCTGCATCAAGGGGCGCCAGCTCGCCGACCAACACCACGACCCCGGGCGCCTGCGCGCAGCACTGCGCCGCGCGCCGGACGGCCGCTTCGAGCCAGTGGCGTCCGCTGCGGCTCTCGACGACATCGCGGCACGCATCGCCTGGATCGTCGACGAGCACGGCCCGCGCGCCGTCGCCAGCTACACCGGCACGGGTGCCTACCAGAACTCCGTCTCGCTCCCCGTCGCCTCGGCCTGGCACGCAGGCTTCGGCTCGCCGTCGATCTACACGTCGCTGACGATCGATCAGCCTGCCCACCGTTCGGCGCTTCTCCGGCTCGGTGCGTGGGAGGCGGGCTGGCAGAACTTCACCGACGCCGACGTGAGCATGGCGATCGGCTACAACCCCCTCGTCTCCTCGTACGGCCCAGCCGGGGGGCTCCAGGGCACCAACCCCTTCGTGATGTTGCGACGCGCGAAGGAACGTGGCCTGCGACTGATCGTCGTGGACCCGCGCGCCTCGGAGCTCGCGGCGAACGCCGACGTGTGGCTGCAGGTGCAGCCGGGCGAGGATCCGACGCTTCTGGCGGGGATTCTGCGGGTGGTTCTGGAGGCTGGGCTCCACGACCGGGAGTTCTGCGAGCGCTGGGTCGACGGCCGCCAACTGGATGCCCTGCGAGCTGCGGTCGAACCGTTCACCCTCGATGTCGTCGCGGAGCGGGCCCGCGTGCCGGCCGCGGACCTGGAGCGGGCCGCGGTGATGTTCGCCGAGGGACCGAAGGGCACGGCCGGCACGGGCACCGGCCCCAACATGGCGCCTCACGGCACCCTCACCGAGCACTTCGCACTGACGCTCAACGCGATCTGCGGTCGTGTCCTGCGGGAAGGGGAGGAGCTGGAGTCCGGCTACTTCCTCGCACCCGGCGACACCCGGCGAGCTCAGGTGGTGCCGCCGTCGGACGCGGCGCCCGGAGAGCCGCAGCGTGTGCGGGGTCTGCGGGGCCTGCCAGCCGAGATGCTCACCAACGCGCTCAGCGACGAGATTCTCGAGCCGGGCGAGGGGCAGGTGCGCGCGCTGATCGTGTCGGGTGGTAACCCGGTCGTCGCCTTTCCGGACCAGGCCAAGACGCTTCGTGCCATGGAAGCCCTCGATCTGCTCGTCGTGATCGATCACCGCATGACATCCACGGCCGAACTGGCCGACTACGTCATCGCGCCCCGGCTCGAACTCGAGCGCGCCGATGTGCCGCACATTCAGGACCGGCGGTTTCCTGCCGCGTACACCAACTACACACCCCCGGTGCTCGACACCGACGACGACCTGCTCTCTGAGGCCGAGGTGTTCGTCGGCATCGCGGCCCGCAACGGGTGGCCGATCGATCTGCCCGGCGGATCGCTACCGCTCGAACAGCACGAGGAGATCACCGACGACGATCTGCTCGACGCGGCGTATGGGGCTGGCCGCATGACGGTCGCGGCGATGCGGTCGTCGCGTGGGGTGATCCACGACGGGCGCAGCGTGCGGGTCGTCGCCCCTGCCCCCGACGCCGACGCGCGTTTCGCAGTGGCGCCGCCTGAGGTGGTCGCCGAGATCGCGGCGGTGCTCGACGAGGGCGAGGGAGCCGCCGTCCTTCCCGGCTTCGATCCCGTGCTGTACCCCTTCCGGCTCGTCAGCCGACGCGCCAAGCACGTGCTCAACTCACTCGGCCGCGAGCTCCCGGGGCTGGCGCGCGTGTCCACCACCAACCCGGCGTTCGTTCATCCCGACGATCTCGCCGAGCTGGGGATCGAACCAGGCGAGCTGGCCCGGATCGCCTCGCCGCACGCCGAACTGCTCGGCGTCGCCGAGTCAGCGCCCGAGATGAAGCGCGGCGTGGTGTCGATGTATCACTCGTGGGGGACCGGCAGCCTGACCGATGAGAAGGTCCGCGACGAGGGCACCCCGACCAACCGCCTCGTCACGACCGACGCGGGCACCGATCCGATCACCGGGATGGCGGTGCAGTCGGCGATCCCGGTGAGCGTTTCTCCAGTGCGCTGAGCCTGTTCCGGCCACGGAGCCATAGCCGCGCGCTCCGCGCGGCGGCCGCGAGTCACTCGGCGGTGAAGAAGTCGGCCCTCGGGGTCCGCGTGTCGTCGTAGACCGGTTCCTTCAGGTCCACGCGGTACTTGTTGTTGTCTGCCCCGATGATTCCGCACTCGCCGAGGGTGTTGCGCATGTTGAAGTAGTTCTCGTGCTCGAAGTGCGCGGCGAGGCTGGCCTCGTCCTGCCACAGTTCGTACACCTGGACCCGGGTGTCGTTGCAGGGGTCGGGAGCGAAGCAGTACGCCAGGCAACCCGGTTCGTCGTCGCGGCTGGCCTGCTGGAGGGGCGTTCCGAGCTTCACCGCTTTGTCGCGGTTGGCCTTGGTGTCGAAGTCGATCTCTCCGGCGATGATGATCACGTCGTTTCCCTCGGTCTCGGCGACAGTGGCGACAGTATGGTCGCATGCACCAGGGCGTGAGAGCATCGGCCCCATGCACGCCGCACTGATCACCGGGAAGGGACAGCTGGAGCTCATCGAGTTCCCCGAGCCGGAGCCGGCGCCCGACGGAGTGGTGGTCGACATTCAGCTGTGCGGAATCTGCGGCACCGACATTCACGCCTACCAGTCGGGCAACCCCTACAACCCGGCGATCTGCGGGCACGAGTGGACGGGGGTGTTGTCCGCTGTCGGTTCCGAGGCGAAAGGGCACTCCGAAGGCGACCGGGTCGTGGTCGCGGTGCCGCCGTCGTGCGGCGTGTGCGATGCATGTCGCGCCGGGCAGACCAAGTGGTGCCAGGCGAGCTTTCTGGTGGGCGTCGGTCGTGATCGGGCGGCGCCGCCCCACGGCGGGTTCGCGCCGCGGCTCGGCGTCAGCGCCAACCGGGTGCTTGCAGTGGATCCTGCGCTGACTGTGGAGCAGGCGGCCCAGGTCGAGCCGGCGACTGTCGCCTTTCATGCCGTTCGAGCCACTCAGCCCCATCTCGGTGACCTCGCAGTGGTGCAGGGCGCCGGGCCGATCGGTCTGACGACGCTGCAATGGGTGGTGGCGGGTGGAGCCGGGGAGA
>CAYUBX010000462.1:0-3615 GCA_964443165.1 uncultured Acidimicrobiales bacterium | reverse complement strand
GACCCGGGACTGACCGATCGAGACGCGGATCATCGGTCGATCGTCGAGGACCGAGGGCGTCCAGTACACCTCACCGGTGGCGTTGACGGATGCGGCGAGGGCTTCGGTGGCGGCATCGGACTCGACGCACCGGAAGCACACGAGGGCGAAGGGGTGCGGTGCGACCAGCTCGAATCGCGGGTCGGCCTCGAGCCGTGACGCGAGGTCCTGGGCCAACGCGACATGGTGGCGGACCATCGCCCGGATGCCCTCCGCTCCGTAGGTGCGAATGACCCACCACAGCTTGAGGGAGCGGAAGCGTCGCCCGAGAGGAACGTGCCAATCGCGGTAGTCGATGACAGCGCCGGACTCGCTCGCCTCGTTCTTCAGATACGGCGGCAGGATGCTCAGGCAGTCGATGAGCGGAGCGCGGTCAGCCACGAAGAAGGCGCTGCAGTCGAAGTTGACCATCATCCACTTGTGCGGATTGAAGGTGTAGCTGTCGACGAGCTCGAGCCCGTCCTGGTGATGGCGGAACTCGGGGCAGATCATCGCCGTGCCGGCGTATGCCGCGTCAACGTGGTGCCACATGTGGTAGTCGCGGGCCACCTCGGCGATCGACCGCACCGGGTCGACCCCGGTGGTTCCCGTTGTGCCCACGGCCGATCCGACGAAGGTCGGGACGAGGCCGGTCGCGAGATCGGCTTCGACAGCCTCGTGGAGCGAGTCGACCCGCATCGCTTGGTCGCGGTCGACCTCGATCAGCCGGATGTGGCGGTAGCCGGCGACGTTGGCGCCCTTCTCGATGGAGCTGTGGGCCTGCGACGACGTGTAGGCGACGAGGTCGCCGACGTCGTGTCCCGCGCTGACGGCTCGATGGCGTGCCACGACCAACGCGATGTGGGTGCTGTCAGAGGCGCTCATCTGCAGCACGCCGCCACCCGTTGCCGTCGTCTTCCAACCAGCCGGGAGACCCAAGAGGTCGACCAACCAGTCCATGACCTGGGTCTCGATCTCGGTGCACGCGGGGGAGGTCGACCACAACATGCCCTGGATGCCGAGCCCGGCGGAGGCGAGTTCTGCCAGGACGGAGGGTGGCGAAGTGTTGGCGGGGAAGTAGGCGAACCAGTTGGGGTTCTGCCAGTGAGTGATGCCGGGCATCACGATTGTGTCGAGGTCGGCGAGGACGTTGTCGAACGGCTCCGCGGACTCGGGCGCCTCGTCCGGAAGCTGGGCGCGGATCGATCCCGGCTCGACCTGCGACAGAACGGGCAGGTCCTCGACCCGCTCGTAGTAGTCGGCGAGCCAGTCGATCAGCGCGTGTCCGTGGCGGCGGAACTCGTCGGCGTCCATGTGGTCGGGTCCCATTGAGCTCACGCTAACCCCGGTCGGCGAGCGCGGAGGCTCTGGCGGCCCAGCGGAGGTCGTCGGGGCTCAGCCCTCCGACGTCATGGGTGGTGAGCCGGACCCACACGGAGCTGTACACGTTGCGCCAGTCCGGATGGTGGTTGAGCTCCTCTGACAGGTCGGCGCACTGCGTCATGAATGCGAACGCCTGCGCGAAGTCGGCGAAGGAGAAATCGCGCACGATCTCGTCGCCCTCTCGCCGCCAACCCGGGTGGTCTGCGAGGCCGTCGGCGATCTCGTCGTCGGACAGAAGCCGATCGTCGCTCATGCGATGATCATGCCAGCGATGAGCGACTCCTCCACGACCGCGCCGGCACAGGGTCCAGCTCCGAACGGCTCGTTGCGCGTGGGGTGCCCGATGTGGGTCAACCGGGACTGGGTGGGACGCCAGTTCCCTCCCGACACGCCACGCGGGGAGGAGCTCACCGCCTATGCGCGCTGGTGCACGGCGGTCGAGGGCAACACCACGTTCTATGCCGTCCCCACCGTGGCCGCGGTCGCGCGGTGGGCTGAACAGGCACCGGCCGACTTTCGCTTCGCCCTCAAGCTTCCGCGGGCGGTCACGCACGACCGAAGGCTGAGGTCGGCGGACGCCGAACTCCACGAGTTCCTGCGTCGCGTCGAGCCACTCCGCTCGGTGCTCGGTCCCTTGAGCATCCAGCTCCCCGAGTCGTTCGGTCCCACCGATCTCTCCGTGCTCGGCCAGTTCGTCGGAGGTCTGAGCGGCGAGTTCGACTGGGCGGTGGAGGTTCGCCACCGAGCCTTCGACTCAGGAACGGACGACGAAGCCCGGCTCAACGAGGTGCTGGTGGCACATGGCGTGGATCGCGTCCTCTTCTACACCGACCCGCTGTTCGCAGCTCCGCCCGAGTCACCCGAGGCCGCCGAAGCGCACCAGCGGAAGCCTCGCGTTCGGCTCCGACCCGTCGCGCTGGCCTCGCACCCCGTCGTCCGGCTGATCAACCACGACGACGGCTCCTCCCCCCTCGGCGACGTGGTCGAGCCATGGAGAAAGTGGATCCCGCACATCGCACGGTGGATCGGCGACGGAAGACACGTGACGCTCTTTGCCCACACCCCCGACAACCTGCGGTCGCCCGACCTCGCCCGGCGTCTGCACGACGAGGTCCGTGCCGTGGTTCCCGACCTTGCGCCGCTGCCGGATCCCACGCAGGTCGCCGGCCAGATCGGGCTGTTCTGATCGCGCCGGCCTAGCCTGTCGCCATGGTGGGCAGTCGTACCGGCGACCGGATCCGCAGGGAGATCGACCCGGCCACCACCATCGGCGCCGTCCTGCCGCTCGCAGCGCTCGTCATCTCCCTCTCGAGCTGGCCGACGCAGGCGCTCAAGAGCCTGGCGGTCGGGGTTGCAGGACTCGGCCCGCTCATCATGGCGATCGGCCTCGGAGGACGCTTCTCGTTCCTGGTGCAGGTGCGGGCCAACGTCCTGTTCGTCTTCCTGTGGATCGCCCTGATCGTCCTGCTGTGGGAACGCAACCGCGACGGCGCGGTGGCGCTCCTCGCCGTGCCGCCGTCGTCCGTCGTCGTCGTGCGATTGCTGCCATGGGGGGTCCGGCGCCTTCTGTCCGACGTGGACTTCGCGAGCCACTCGGAGCCGACACCGGGGCTCGGGTAGGACACATTCGGACGGCCCTCGGACAGATCCGGACAGGGGCTCCGTCGACCGTTTGCCGGGTGCTCGCGAGGCAATACGGTCGACGCCGTGAGACAGAGCACCGACTCCACAGCCAGTGTCGACGCCGCGGAGGCCCCGTCGCGGCCCTCTCTCCCGCTCGTGTGGGCGGTGGCGGGGCTGGTCGTCACTGGCTGGGGTCTCAACTTCGTCTTCGCCAAAGAGGCCCTCGGCCAGGTCCATGTCGGCCCCTTCAACTTCATCCGGTTCGGCGGCATGGCGTTGCTCGGGTGGATCGTCGTCCTCGTCAGCGGTGGACCCACCCGCGTGCGGCCCCAGGACCGCCGCCGGCTCGTCGTGGTCGCCGTGGTCGGCTTCTGCGGCTACGTGTTCGGGTTCAGCGTCGGGCTCTCGCTCACCAGCGCCTTCTCGGCCTCACTTCTGCTCGCGATGGTCCCGCTGTTCGTTGTGCTCTTCACGGCAATGGTCGAGGGTCGCGCTCCGGCCGGAGGGGCGTTCGTTGCGCTGGCGCTCGCGATCGCGGGGTCGCTGGTATTCGTCTCGTCGAGAACCTCCGTGGAGGTGGGGTGGGGGGGG
>CAYUBX010000461.1:0-3615 GCA_964443165.1 uncultured Acidimicrobiales bacterium | reverse complement strand
CGGGGCCGCTGCGCCTGGAACGTGGTCACGTCGCTCAACCACAACCAGGCCGCGAACTTCGGCGAAGAGGCCATGGAGCCATCGGAGGTGCGGTACGACAGAGCGCACGAGTTCATCCGCGTCTGCCTCGAGCTGTGGGACAGCTGGGAGGCCGGCGCGGAGGTCCAGGACGTCGACGGCGCGGTCTTCGCCGATGCCTCGAGAGTCCACCGGATCGAGCACGACGGCACGTACTACCGGTCCCGCGGGCCGCTCAACGTCGTGCGATCGCCCTATGGCGGTCCTGCCATTCTCCAGGCAGGCACGTCCACAAAGGGGCGCGACTTCGCGGCTCGGTACGCAGATGGGCTCTTCGCCATCCAACCCCGCGCCGCCGATGCTGCCGCGTACTACGACGACATCAAGAGCCGGGTGTCCGACTACGGGCGCGACCCGGAGCACTGCAGCATCCTCTACGGAGCCCAGCCAATCATCGGGTCGAGCGAGGCGGAGGCACTCGAGAAGCAGGAAGAGCACAACGATCTCGTGCCTCTCGAGGGCGGCATGGCGATTCTGTCCGGCCACCTCGACTTCGACCTCTCCCAGCTCCCAGCCGATGCGATCATGGCCGAACGCGACGAGCCCGAGCTCGACCGAATGGCAACCAGGTACCGGCGCCCGGACGGCACGCCCATGACGGTCGCAGAGGTCGCCCGCCGCCACGGCCAAAGTGTCGGTCTCCCTCAGTTCGTCGGGACTCCGTCATCGGTCGCCGATCAGCTGGAGGCCTTCTACGACGCAGTGGGTGGCGACGGCTTCATGCTCTCGGCGATCCACTGCCCCGGCGCAATCGAGGACTTCGTCGATCTCGTGGTCCCGGAACTGCAGCGTCGGGGACGGTTCCGAACGGCCTACGAGGGCACCACTCAGCGCGACCACCTGCGCCAGCGATAAGACGCGTCGCTGACGGCGTCAGGCGAGACCGACGCTCTGTTTGGGTAGCGCCATCAGTGTGGCGAGTTCGGGCCGGTCCGCCACAGCTTGGGCGGTGGCCTCGAATCGCTCGGGATGCAGAACCCCGTCCTCCCAGAGCGCCACTCCGTCGAGGCGGATCGTCGGGTCGTGCACCATCCAGCAGATCTCTCCGGGCGGGCGCGTGTTGCAGGTGTGGAAGTGAGCGAAGCGAGGGCTGGTGAACACCGTGTTCGACCACCGATCCGGGTCAACCGCCGCCGGGTCGCGGTAGAAGCGCCCCGGATGAATCCCGGCATGCCACGAATCGACGCCATCCGCCTCCAGATCGAAAAGGCCGGCGACATGGCGGTAGTGCGCCTCGATGCGTTCCACCTCTACGGCCGGCCCGAGGAACGACTGGATGCGTCCGCCGCTCACGACTGCCAGAACCGGGTCGTCGATCGTGAGGGACGGCGGTTCATAGACACGTGACCCGGTGGGTGTCAGGTATCGGGCCACAGCCACCTGACCGGTGAAGCCTGCAGCGTCGATGGGCATGGGAAACCGGCGGATCGAGACGTCGTCGGGCTCGGAGTCAGCTGCGCGCTCGCGTCTCATGTCGGTGCCGCGCGAGCAGGTCAGTTCGATCAGGCCCGCGCTCGCGAACACGGAATCGACCGCCGCCTTCAGCGCGAGCATCGCCTGGTGAGGGGTGGTCCCGTACAGCGAGCCCAGCGCCTCTCTCGTGGTGGCGTAACTCATGACCCGCACCCGGTCGTCAGCCGCAGCATCGAAGCGGATCTGGTCGCCGATACGCGCGAAGTAGATGCACCGGTCCCACCGTGTTCCGACGACCTCGCGCTCGTCGAAGCGCTCGGCCCGCGGACCACCCGTTGGCCGGATCGCCACGTCCACGCCGAGCTCCTCAGCCACCCCGGCGACCCCGACAGCGATGTCGTCGTACCAGCCGAGGTCCCGCGACTCCTGCACGAGCACCAGGCTCTCGCCGGCCTCAACCTCGGCGCACCCCTGCAGCAGGTTGAACGCCCCAGCCCGGAACGATCGGTCTGCACCCGTGACGGTCACGGCGTGCCCTCGCGGTGCACAAATGCCCTGTCGAAGCGCTGATCAAGGTACTGACCGCACGAGACGCCACCGATGGCCATCTCGGGATCGGGATCGAACGCCAGCACCAGCGAGAGCCGGTCGGAAGGCGACCGGTTGATCACCCGGTGCGGTGCCGACCGGAGGGACCCTCCCGTCCAGAGCGAGAGCAGGTCGCCGACGTTCACGACGAGCGCGCCCGCCACAGGTGGTGCATCGATCCACTCTCCGTCCACCGTCTGGACCTGGAGCCCGCCGATATCGTCCTGACACAACACGGTGAGGGTTCCGAAATCGGTGTGCGGTCCGACGCCATAGCCCCGTGTTCCCGCGGCCTGCGGCGGATAGCGGATCACCGAGCCTCGACTGAGCGGACGCTCGCAGGGCGAGAGGAAGTGGTGTGGTGGCTCACCCAGGGCCAGCGCCATGGCCTGAAGGATGCGCACCGCGAGCTGACTTGCCTCCTCGAACCACGCTGCCGCGGCGAGAGGCAGTCCCGGCACCTCGTGGGGCCAACGGTTGGGCCCACGGAGGGAGTGCGCGGGGACCGGTCGCTCCGCCTCGCTCCCCCAGACGAAGCTCTCCTTCAGGTCGGCGGGGACATCGTCTGCCATGCGGGCGCCACCTGGTGCGATCCATCCGCGGTGGTGCCTCGACACCCGGTAGCGGCCCTTCGTCTGGTCGTCGACGGAGAAGAACTCCCACGCCGCGTGGCGTAGTGCAGCGATCACTCCCTCGCCCACCCCGTGGTTGCGCACGTAGATGAAGCCCGGATCGTGGCTCGCAGCGATGAGCTCGCCGCCGACGCCGGGGTCCGGACCGTCCGCGAGTGGGCCGACATCGACGATGGCGACTCCCGTCACTCCGATTCGTCCTCGGAGCCCGCGTAGTAGCCGACGACGTCGTTGTCCGTCGTGACGCCGAGCCCGTTGAGAAGCCGATTGGCGTAGTTGAAGTACCCGACGATCTGGTTGACCTCGAGGATCTCGCCGTCGTCGTACCCGGCGTCGCGAAGTGAGGTGACGTCGGCCTCGACCATCTCACCGGGTGACCGCGTCAACTTCGCGGCGTACCGGAACAGCGTCGCCTCGTTCTCCTCGAAGGCATCCGATGGGCTCCCGGCCCACAGAGCGGCTTCGATCCGATCGGCTCGGGCGTCGTCGTCGATGAGATGGCGCGCGTTGGCCCAGTGGTTGGCGAGTGAGTACGGGCAGTCGTTGAGGAGAGAGACCCAGGTGGCCACGCACTCCTGGAGCCACATCGGAAGGGTGTTCGCGTCGTCGTGCAGCGCCGCTCGGTAGAGCACCACGTGGCCTCGCATCGTCGACGGCCGCAGCGAATGCACGCGCATCACGTTGTCGACAGTGCCATGAGGTGTCCGGGCGAGCTCGAGAACGGCGCGCAGCTCGTCGTCTGCCTCCTCGTCGTCGATCATCCGGATCCACGCGCTCACGGCGCATCGTTCCAGTCGTACCGACGAGCCGCCTCCCGTGGCGTCAGGTAGCCGTCGGCGATGTCGGCTTCGACAGCGCCCATCGATCGCTCGTCGGGCGGCCCGTAGCCGCCGGCACCCGCGAG
>CAYUBX010000460.1:0-3621 GCA_964443165.1 uncultured Acidimicrobiales bacterium | reverse complement strand
CGAGCAAGAGCACGCCCTGCTTGAGGCGTCCTGCGCCCACAGCGACAGCCGTGGCGATCGACATCAGGAGGCCGAGGAGGGTCAGGTGATCGGCGCTGATCCCGATGCGGACCAGGCCGCGGCCGACGGGGTCGGTGACCCGGTCGACGCCCGTCCGGAAGCTGCCGTCAAACATCGTCCGGCTCGCTGTCCGTTCCTTCAGACACCGGCTCGTCGGCCGGGACCCGCGGAACGGTCTCGATCCAGTCCTCGGGGTTGTCCTCGACGTATCGCTCGACGACGCCGCCGGTCACGGCGTCGACGAGAACCATGCCCCGCTTCGCGGGCGGGTCCTCGGCGGAATAGACCAGCATCCTCCACGTGGGGCGCGAGGTGAACCCTCGCCAGCCGAGCTGTGCGCTGGCGTGCCCGACCGCGAAACCCAGATCGCGGCTGGCGGCGACCAGGGCCTCGTTCTCGTCCACCTTGGTCGAGTAGCCGGCCACGAGCTGGAAGACGCCGACGGCGCCGAGACAGATCGTGCCGATCGTGAGCCCGGTGTTGGTGAGAACGGCATCGCTCCCCGCGATCACCACGATCAGCAGAACCACCAGCGCAGCCACGATGTAGAGCGTCCCCGTGATCCGTCGCCGGTTGTTGTCCGGGAACGTGTAGGGGCCGACGAAGCCCCGGTCGAGATCCTCCGGCAGCTCGTCGCGCACGTCTGCATCGTCGTTCGACGTGGACTCGTCGGCGGGTTCGTCACCCATGATCGGCAACGCTATCGGTTGGCGTCGGCGGCACACAGTCCGCGGGTCGAACCGTCACGAGAGGGCGGCCCGGAGCTTGTCGCGTGTGTCACTGAGCGACTCGGGGATCACGCGGGCACCCGCGATGGTGGTCATGAAGTTGGTGTCACCCGCCCAGCGGGGCAGGGCGTGCATGTGGAGGTGGCCGGGGATCCCGGCGCCGGCACCCCGCCCGAGGTTCGCGCCGAAGTTGATCCCGTCGGGGGCGTAGACCGCCTCGATCGCGGCGATGGTGCGGTCGAGCAGATCGAACAGCTCAGCCCGCTCGTCCCGCTCCAGTTCGGCCATCCGCTCGACATGCCGGTAGGGCACCATCATGACGTGGCCGCTGCTGTAGGGGTAGGCGTTGACCACCACGGCCGCCGTCGCGCCCACTGCGATGAGTTCCTCGGGGTGTTCGTGGCGGAGGTCGAGCACCCCGCAGAGAACACAATCGTGCTCGCTGTCGGCTCGTCGCGTCGGGTCAGAGACGTACTCGCTGCGCCACGTGGCCCACAGCCGTTCGAGCCGGTCCGTCATGCCGTGGCCGCCAACTCTGTCGTCGACGGCGTCGCCTCGGCCCCCTCGGGACTGCGCGTGGCGTACCGAGGGACGTACTCCTGGCCCGTGAGCGAACGAATCTCGAACATGACCTCGTCGGTGATCTGCCGGAGGGCCAGTCGATCGTCCGCTTGCTCGGTGAGGCGGGTCACGTCGATCGGCGCCCCGAAGCTGAACGTCGCAGGCATGAACGGGCGGGGCATCGGAGCATCCGGCGGCTGAATCTCTCGCGTTCCGACGATGCCAACCGGGATGATGGGCGCGCCCGTCTGAAGCGCGAGCCTCGCCAGCCCGGTGTGACCCTTGTGGAGTCGGCCGTCCCGTGAACGCGTGCCCTCGGGAAAGATGCCGAACAGCCCGCCGTCGTCGAGCACCCGCCGCGCGGCATCGAGAGCCGCGGTCGAGGCCGATCCGCCCGAACGGTCGATTGGGATCATGCCCATCGCCGGGAAGAGGGTTCTGGTCTTCCAGTCGTCGAGGTACTCGGCCTTGCCCACGAACCTGATCTGCCGCGGCAGGGTCGCCATCAGCAACGCTGAGTCGAGAAACGAGATGTGGTTGGGCGCGAGGATCGCCGGCCCATGAGTGGGGACGTGGGCGAGACCCGGTTGGTAGACGCGCACCAAGAACTTGAGGAACGGGGCGATGGCGAAGCGATTGAGCGGGTACCAGCGGCCGTAGCGGTCGTCCCCGCGGTCGTCGGCGGTGTCATCTGTTCCACCCGTGCCGGCAGGGTTCGGTGCTCGTCGGTCGCGCGCCATCAGCTCGTCCCCTCGAGTGTCGCGCGATCCAGCCCCACTCGCGAGAGCGCCTGGTCGACGACGTAGGTGAGCGTCCCGGGGGTGGAACGGGCGGCTCCCACCTCGTCGAAGAGTTGGCGCGGTCCGCCGGGCCCGAGCAACTCCGCGAGCCGCGAGAACAATGCCTCGGAGGTGTCGTATGCCGCGACGATCTCGCTGACGGAGCCGGACCGGAAGGTGTGAGCCTCGGGAATCTCGAGTTCGCCGCTCGCGATCTTCGGCCGGCCGTTGGCCTCCCAGTCCGCGTACCCCTCATGAACCCACAAGGGCGTCAGCGGCCCCGAGTCCGCGAGTGCTTCCACGTGCACGAGCTCATGGGCGAGGATCGCGACCTGCCGGCTCGACGACCGTCGCTGCAGGTTGCCCTCTTGAAGCACGAGCCGTGGTGGGCCGGCCCGCCAGGACTCCGAGCGGTCCACCGAGAACGACACGAACGCCACGAACTTCGAGACGTCGAGAGGTGTCTGGAGGAAGTCCTTCGCCTGTTGCGCCCCGGTCGGTACCAGCACCAGGTACGCGTCGGGAGGATCGATCGCCGCCACCGCGCCACGCGCCTGGCGAAGGAGCCCCACGACCTCCGCCATCCGACGAGCCCGCGACGGTTCGCCGACGAGCACGACGCCGCCGTCTCGACGAACCGTGACGTCCGCGACTTCCCAAAGAGTTCTCGTCGACGTGACCCCGAGACGTCGCAACGGGTCGTCGTCGACAAGCGTGGCCTGGTCATCGGGCCCGACCGCAACCGCGAGCAAGAGGGTGTCGGTCGCGGGGTGGGGGTCGACTCCGTCCACGGCCCAGCGGCGAGTCACCTCGACGACGTAGACCGTCTCCCCATCGGGCGCCGAGACACCGGGCGGCGTGAGATCGAGGACCGGGCGGACCAACTCCTCGTCGTACGCGCCGAGACCGACCGCCGCGAACCCTGCCGTGGCGCGCGTCCAGCGCCGCCTCAGCTCGTCGGTGGCTGTGGGGTGGAGCGAATCGGTCCCCGTTCCGGCCGCCACCTCACCCTCGCGTCTGTCGAGAAACGCCTCGATCGCCTTCACAACGGATGGCTCGACGACGACGTCTCGCTCCGTCAGCTGCGCGAGCGGAGCCGCGTGGCTCGTCGCCACCGACCACAGGCCGGCGACCGTCAACGCGAGGAGAAGCGAAACAGCCCGCCTCACCACACCACTCCGAGCAGTTCGGCGGCCTGGCTCACAGGCCCGCCGTGTCGGCTCGCCTCGTCGATCGCCGCGACCGCTCGGCCGGTGTCGAGATCATCATCGAGCGCTGTCCGCACCTCGTCGAGCGCGGCGTCGCCCCGGCCGGTCGATCTCCACCTGGCGAGGCGCTCCCCGGCGTCCACCACGAGGTCCTCCGACCACTCCCACGAGGATCGGTAGTGCGGTGTCACGATCGCCAACCGCAGTGCCATGGGGTCGTGCCGCTTCCGCAGCTCCGAAACGAAGGCCAGGTTTCCGAGCGACTTCGACATCTTCTGGCCACCG
>CAYUBX010000459.1:0-3627 GCA_964443165.1 uncultured Acidimicrobiales bacterium | reverse complement strand
GGGTAGCGTCAGGAGATGACCCACATCGGATTCGGCGCATTCCTGGCCCCGCACCACCCGATCGGCGAGAACCCCCTCCTGCAGTTCCGCCGTGACCTCGATTTCGTCGAGCATCTCGATCGGCTGGGTTTCGAAGAGTTCTGGTGCGGCGAGCACCATTCGTCCGGCTGGGAGATGATCGCCTCGCCCGAGATGTTTCTGGCCGCGGCGGCCGAGCGCACCCACCGCATCATGCTCGGCACCGGTGTCGTGTCGCTCCCGTACCACCACCCCTACAACGTCGCCCAGCGAATGGTGCAGCTCGACCACATGAGTGGAGGGCGAGCCATCTTCGGAACCGGGCCAGGCGCGCTGCCGTCCGACGCCCACACCTTCGACATCGACCCGATGGTGCTCCGCGACCGCCAGGACGAGGCACTCGGCGTGATCATGCGCCTGCTTCGGGGCGAGCCTCGGTTCAGCTACGAGACCGACTGGTTCACGATGAAAGACGCCAAGCTTCAGCTCCTCCCGGTGCAGAAGGAGATGAAGGCGGCCGTCGCGTCCATGGTGTCCCCCTCGGGGATGACGCTGGCCGGCAAGCACGGCGTCGGCGTCCTCTCGATCGGCTCGATGGCCGCCGAGGGCATCAACGCTCTGCCGACGCAGTGGCAGTTCGCCGAGGACGCAGCAGCGGCCTCGGGGGCGTTCGTCGACCGCGACGAGTGGCGTGTCGTCGTCAGCTTCCACCTCGCCGAAACGCGCGAGCTTGCGAGGGAGCAGGCCAGGCACGGGCTCCAGCGCTGGCACAACGAGTACATCGTGGGCACCCTGCAGAGACCGGGGGCCGTGGCCTACGGCGACCCGGACGAGGCGGTCGACGCCGTGTCCGGGGGCGCCGAATCCTCCGCCGTGATGAGGGGCGCCGTGGTCGGCACCCCGGACGATCTGGTCACCTTCGTCCGCGACATGTACGAGGTGACGGGGGGCTTCGGAAAGGTGGTCGGCTTCGTCCACGACTGGGCGAACCCGCGCGACACCTTCAACAGCTGGGATCTCGTTGCCCGCTATGTGGTTCCCGAGCTCAACGGCTCGCTCGAGGGCCTCCGCGAATCGCAGCGCTTCGTGTCCACGGAGCGAGCCGCCTTCGAGCGGGCCGGCGAGGCGATCATGTCCAAGATCATGGAGAACGAGAAGGCTGCGGCCGCCATGAAGATCACCATGGAACAGGCCGAACAAGCCGCAGACTGAACGGGCGACCCATGACCACCGCTCCGCTCCACGGGCTTCGCGTTCTCGAGTACGCCACGGGGATCGCCGGGCCCTATGCGGGGCGGCTTCTCGCGAGCGTCGGCGCGACGGTGGTGAAGGTGGAGCCGGTCGGCGGCGATGCCGCGCGCACGCAGCCGATCGACGACTCGCCGATCCCGGAGGGGACCACGAGCCCACTGTTCACCCACCTCAACGCGGGCAAGCTCAACGCGGCCCCGAGCGCCATCGATCCGGCGTGGGCTCATGTCGTGCTGAGCAGCGATGTGCTGAACACCCTGGCCGGCGGGCCGCTCGATCCCGAGCGGCTCTCGACCGCCCGTGACTCTGGGCGGAGCGCGCCGCGCCTCGTCACCGTCACCGCGTGGGGGGCCGACGCCGAGACGTCCGGGGTCATCGCCGACGAGCTTCTGGTCCAGACGGCTACAGGCTTTCTGGGTTTCAACGGGGACGAGGAGGCACCACCTTTGCGGCTCCCCGGCTGGCAGAGCCAGTACGTCGCAGGCGGTCTGGCCTCTGCGATGGTTCAGCTCATCGGCCGAAGCGACGCGACACACATCGACGTGTCGTGGCTCGGGGCACTTCTGACCGCGACCGAGCTCTGCTACGGCGATGCGCTGCACTGCCAGCGCCCCCGTCCTCTCGTGGGAGCGCACCCACCGACGGCTTTCCCGTCCGGAGCGATTCCCTGCCAGGACGGCCACGTGTGCCCCGGCTCGATCCGCCCGGTCGACTGGGAGATGCAGTGCCTCTTCTACGGGCTTCCCGAGTGGGTCGACGACCCGGAGCTCAGCCACCGTCATCGCCGGGTCGCACACATCGAAAAGATCTGGGAACAGGTCGAGCCCTGGTACGCCGAGCGAACCAAGCGGGAGATCTTCCAGCTCGCGCTCGACTCGCCGTGGGCCGCAGGGATGGTGATGACCCCGCTCGATGCCCTGGCCGACGAACACCTCGAGGCGCGCGGCTACATCGGAGACATCGAGGTGGACGGGAGGACAGCGCGCGGATCGGTGCGACCCTTCCGCGCCGAGGGCGTCCCCGTCGCGGACCAGACCGTGCGATCCGTCGCCGCAGACACCGTTCCGGAGGCGAATACCCCGGCGCCACCGCTCGGGCTGCGGCGTTGGAGCGAGATGCGCATCATCGAGATGACGATCTCGTGGGCCGGCCCCTACGTCGGCAACGTGCTGGGTCCCCTCGGCGTCGACATCATCAAGATCGAAGCGCAGAGCCCCTTCGACGGTTTCCGCACCCAACGCCCGTACGACCACGGGATGCAGCCGGGGCAAGAAGATCTCGTGCACGACAACCGCTTCTACGAGGCGGGCGGCCTCTTCAATGCGGTCAACAAGGGCAAGCGGGACTGCGTCGTGAGCCTCGCCGAGCCGGAGGGCCGCGACGCGTTCCTCGAACTGGTCCGCAACAGCGACGGCCTCGTCGCCAACTTCTCGGCTCATGTCCTCACCCAGCTCGGGCTCAATATCGAGGCGCTGCACGAGGTCAATCCACGGTTCGTCGTGGTGCGAATGCCCGCCTTCGGGGTGATCGGCCCCTACAGCGATGCGGTGGGCTACGGCTCCATTGTCGAGGCGATGGGCGGGATGGGCCATCGCCAGGGCTATGAGCACGAGGGCGCACGGATCTCCAACATCTACTTCCCCGACCCGGTGGCAGGGATCCACGCCGCCAACGCCCTCGTCGCCGGCCTGATCGGCGCGGACCTGACGGGCCGCGGACAGGAGATCGACCTGTCGCACCAGGAGGCGATGTGGCAGCACTCCGGTGAAGCCCTGGTCCTCGCTTCCACCGAGGGACGAGACATCGGGCGGATGGGCAACCGCGAACCCGGGGTCGACCTGTGCGAGTTCGTTCGATGCTCCGACCGATGGATCGCGGTGGTCGCACACGGCGAGGCGGCCACAGCAGCCAAGATCCTTCTCGACGGCGCCGCCCAGGTCTCCGCTTCCGTCCTCGTCGATTCACTCCGCCAGGTCGGCGCTGGAGCCGAAGAATGCTTCGACCCCTGGACCGCGCCCGACCAGCCGCGGGTCCGGGAGCGGTTGGACATCGTCGACCATCCCGTCACCGGACCGATGCGCCACCTGGCCTCCCCGTTCACGGTCGACGGAATTCGCCCAGCTCCGCGATCGCACGCGCCGCTCTTCGATCAACACACCGATGAGGTGTTCTCGGGCGTGGGCGGATTGACCGCTGAGCGCATCGCCGGGCTACGTGCCGGCGGCCACATCGGCGGCGAGCTGCCGCCACCGGCAGAGCTCGGCTTCGTGTACGACTGAGCCGACCGGGCCCTCCAAGGTCGGAACCGCTCGATTCCCCTGGCACACTGGCCCGCTGATGTCCGGGTCCCCCTCCTCT
>CAYUBX010000458.1:1168-3631 GCA_964443165.1 uncultured Acidimicrobiales bacterium | reverse complement strand
GAACCCGCTCTGGACGTATGCGCACGTACCGAACGGCTACGAGGGCGACGCCACGGCCGCAATCATCGACCAGATCGAGCGATTCGCACCTGGCTTTCGCGAGCGCGTGGTCGGCACGGCGGTTCGTTCGACGACGGAGATGTCCGTGGCTAACCCCAACCACGTGGGCGGCGACATCATCGGCGGCGCCTCGACGATGCGGCAGCTGATCTTCCGGCCTCGCGTTGCGTTGAACCCCTACTCCACGGGGATTCCCGGCGTCTATCTGTGCTCGGCGTCGACTCCTCCCGGGGCCGGGGCGCACGGAATGTGTGGCGCAAACGCCGCCGCGCGAGCGCTCTCGCGCCTCTGACGCTACGCGGCGTTCTGGTCGTGACAAAGCGCCTCCAACACCGCCTAACGTGCGGGCCGTGAGCGTCACGATCGAGCGACCTGCGGACCTGCCGGGGGTGATCCGGGTGGTCCTGTCCAACCCTCCCGTGAACGCCACGACGATCGCGGATCTCGCGGCGATCGCAGATCTGTTCTCCGATCTTGATGATGACGATCGCGTCGTCGTGATCTCCGCGAAGGGTCGCGGGTTCAGCGCGGGTGGGGACCTCAGGGAGATGGAAGGCCTTCCGGGTCACGACGGCATCATCGGGCAGTGCCTCGAGTCGGCCCGCGCGTGCACGGCGATCGCTACCAGCCCCGTCCCTGTGATCGCCGCAGTCCATGGCCACTGCTTGGGAGTCGGCCTCGAGCTCGTCGGAAGCGCCGACATCTCCATCGCGACAGACGACGCTGTCTTCCAGTGGACCGAAATCGACAACGGAACCGTCGGAGGCGCGGCCCAGGGGTTTCGATCGCTGCCGCCGCAGACGTTGCGGTATCTCATGTTCACGGCGTCGCCGATCGGAGCGCGCGACCTGTTCTCACGTGGAGGTCTCACCGAGGTCGTGCCCGCCCCCCGGTTCGAGGAGCGGGTCTTGGAGGTCGCCGCGACGATCGCGGCCAAGCCCGCGACGCTCCTGCGCCACCTGAAGACCTCGCTCGATGCGCTCGAACCATTCGATGTCGAGACGGCGATGCGTTACGAGCAGGGGTTCATCTTCCAGGTGAACCTGGAGGGTGAAGGCTCAGCAGCCCGCCGCCGATTTCTCGACGGTGAGCGCAAGGGCATCAACGGCGGCGCGACGACCGACCCGTGAAAGCGGCGCCTCGGCTCAATGGCGTGCTCCGTAGGTTGGGAACTGGCCAGTGGTCGCCGTGACACCACCGTCCACCGGCAGGGCCACGCCAGTGATGAACGAGGCGTCGGATGACAACAAGAACGACACCGCCGCGGCGAGCTCCGATGCTTCACCCCAGCGGGCCATCGGAACCACACGGCGCATCGTGTCCTCGGACTCCTCGCGTTCGAGCATCGGTTGGGTCATGCCGGTCTTCGTCGGGCCGGGACACACCGCGTTCACCCGAATCCCCTCGTGGGCGACGTCGAGCGCGGCTGCCTTGGCCATGTTGATCACCGCCGCCTTGCTCGCGTTGTAGGTCCAGCCGCCGGGGTCGGCCCCGATTCCCGACGTGGAGCCGGTCACCACGATCGCACCATCGTCCACCTCACGCAGGCGGGGGAGGGCGGCTCTCATCCCGAGTGCGACGGCCCGCACGTTGACCTCCATGACCGAGTCGAGCATCTCCATCGGGGCCCGGTCGATCAACCCGAATCCGGGGACGCCGGCGTTGAGGAACGCCCCGTGAAGGCATCCGTAGTTCTCGACCGCTGCCGAGACCATGGCCTCGTTCGTCGCTTCGCTCGTCACATCTCCCACGACTGCGGTCACACGGTCGACGCGTTGTGTCCACGCGAGTCCCTCCTCGGTGAGATCGACGGCGACGACGGAGGCACCGTCGTCGACCAGCCGCTCGACGGTCGCGCGGCCGATTCCCGACGCCGCTCCTGTGACCACGTAGACCCGACCTGCGTTGCTCGACATCCTCGCCTCCATCGACCTTCGCTCGCCCGGTGCCTACCCTCGCACACCGGTCGCCGGCGCCGCTCAGCGGAAGGTGCGTCTCCGAAGACAGCCGAGGCGGAGGGCGAACATCCAGGGGCGGGAGAACCCTGCGACGTCATCAAGGAGCCGATAGCCGCCGGCCAGATTCGATTCCCGACGTGGAGCCGCCTTGAGGCGGTGAGGGCCGTCCGGCAACGGTCACCTAGCCTCGGGCGATGGACGCCAAGACCGCGATCGAGCGCGCGTCGGGGCTCGTTCCCCTGCTGCGCGAGGCTGCGCCGAGGGCCGAGGCCGATCGCCGGATGGCCGACGACACGATGGCCGCGTTGGTCGCCGCTGACATGTTCCGTCTGGTGCAGCCTCGCCGGTTCGGTGGTCACCAGCTGGGTGCTGAGTCCTTCGTGCGCGTCATGATCGAGATCGCCCGCGGCGACGGGTCGGCGGGGTGGGTGACCTCGTTGACGGC
>CAYUBX010000458.1:0-1158 GCA_964443165.1 uncultured Acidimicrobiales bacterium | reverse complement strand
GGATGTGGGCTGCATTCTTTCCCCTCGACGGCCAAGAGGAGATGTACGGCGACGAGGCCGACCTGCGTTTCCCTCTGATCGCGGCCCCCCAGGGGACCGCGGAAGCAGTCGAGGGTGGCTACCTCCTCCGAGGGGCATACGACTACGCGTCCGGATGCGACGTCTGCAACTGGCTCGGGGTCAACGCTGTGGTGCCCGGAAGCGCCCCCGGAGACCCACCGCAGGGCCTCATCTCCGCAGTGATCCCTTCCCACGAGTACACGATCGAGGACAACTGGCACGTCGACGCGATGGCGGGGACAGGCTCGAAGCGGGCCAGGCTCGATGGGGTCTTCGTTCCGAGCCGGCGCATCGTGCGGATGGGCCCCGACGGCGAGCCCATCGACCGCAGGGTGCTCGACGGTCCGGACGAAGGGTTCTTCCGTCGGCCGATGGCGCCGTTCTTCGCCTGTGAACTCGGGGCCGTCGCCGTCGGCATCGGCAGGGCGTTCGTCGAGCGGTTTGGAGCACGGGCCACGACCAAGACCAGCCCGTTTCCACCGTTCGGGCTACTGCGTGACAGCGAGTCCGTTCAGACCCGTTTGGGGAACGCGTTCGGCGACGTCGATCGCGCCGAGCGCGCGCTGATCTCGGTGGCTCGCGACTACGACGACGCCGCGACGGCTGACCGGGACCCGTCCGACTTGGACATGCGCCGGATGCTCGTGGTGGTGGAGGGGCTGGTCCACGACGTGTGCTCGGCCGTGGAGCAGCTCGGCCAGGTCGCGGGGACCTCGATCGTCAAGGAGGGCGAGCCACTGATGCGGTGCTGGCGCGAGCTCATCGCCATCAGGACCCACTATCTGCTGGCCCGCGACCGCACCGCCAACAACCTCGGGCGCATGTTGACCGGTTTGGAGCCGCAGTCCCGGAACTAGCCAGCGTTCCTCGAGTGGCCGCGCGCTCGGGCCGCTGGCTGTCTTGGGCTCGTCCGATCGGCTGGCCGGTCCGTGGGCCCCGGGGAGCGTAGGCATCGCGGAACAGGCAACGCAGGTGATCATCCTGAAGGAGCTGAGGCAATGGCTCGACGACGGCAAGAACATCGGCACCGGTCTCGAGATAGTGGTCACAACAAGACGGAGATGTGCCCGGGGCGGGATTTGAACCCGCACGCGCGTG
>CAYUBX010000457.1:3115-3631 GCA_964443165.1 uncultured Acidimicrobiales bacterium | reverse complement strand
ATCGTCGCCGATACGGTCGAGAAGCCGATTCGGCCAGTCCACGACGACTTCGTCGGCCATCGGGAAGCGGCGCTTGGTGGCGAAGACCTCGCGCGCGTCGCACACGGTGACCCGGTATCCGAGCAGCTTGGCCTGTGCCGCGAGGGCCCGGGTGAAGTCGACGGCGCCGAAGATGACCATGTGGGGCCGCCGGGCGTGGCTCTCCACGAACACGCTGAGGTCGTGCTGACGGGCCTCGCCTTCGCGTCCGTAGTGGCGGACTTCGCTGGTTCCTGCTTCGAGCATGCCGAGGGCGTCTCGAGCGACGACCCGGTCGAGTTCGTCGTGGCCGAGGGTGCCGAGGGTCTCCCCGGTGTCGAGCACCAGGATCTTCGCGCCCACGTCGGGACCCTCGATCACGGTCGCGAGCGCGACGGGCTCCTCGGCCCGAATCGCGTCCCGGAAACGCGCGTAGATCGAGCTCACCAGTCGAGCTCCTCGATGAAGAGGTGGATGGTGCCGCCGCAGGTCAGCCCG
>CAYUBX010000457.1:0-3105 GCA_964443165.1 uncultured Acidimicrobiales bacterium | reverse complement strand
ACGGCGAACGCCTCATCGTCGCTATACCCGAAGGTGGTGATGCCGGCGGGCCGATCGCCGTCGAGCAGCTGGAGCGCTTCGCCCACGACGGCGCCCTCGACGCACCCGCCAGACACCGAGCCTGCGACCTCGCCGTCCTGGTTGACGGCCATCGCCGCACCCGGGTCCCGGGGACCACTGCCTTCGATGTCCACGACCCGCGCCACCGCGATGCGCTGTCCCGCCTTCCGCCAGCGCTCGATGTCGTTCAGGATCTCGTCCACGGGTGGCTCCTTCGCTCCAACTCTCGGTCCGCCGATGTCCTCAGGCGGAGATGACCTCGGCCAGTTGTTCGAGCGACTCGAACGAATGACCTTCGATGAAATCGTCAACGTGTGGGAACGCCGCTGCCATTCCGCGCGCGAGCGGCGCATACCCAGGAGTGTGCTTCAACGGGTTCACCCACACCAGTCGGTGGGTGACCCGGTGGAGTCGTTCCATCTGTTCGGCCAGCAGCTCGGGCTGCCCGCGATCCCATCCGTCGGACAGGATCACGACGACGGCTCCCCGGGCGTGCCCACGCACGCCCCACAGATCGTTGAACTCCCGCAACGTCTCGCCCAGCCGGGTTCCGCCGGACCAGTCCTCCACCGAGGTCGCGGTCGATCGAAGAGCTGCATCGGGATCGCGGGATGTCAGCTCGCGAGTGATGCGCGTCAGCCGGGTGCCGATGGTGAAGGTCTCGACTCGCGTTCGGCCCACGACAGCAGCGTGAGCGAAGCGGATGAGGGCCCGGGCGTACGGCTCCATGGATCCGCTGACGTCAAGGAGTAGCACGAGCCGCCGCGGGCGCCGATCGGTGTCGCGGAACTCCCGGTGGATCGGCTCCCCACCTGTGGTGAGCGCACGCCGAACGGTCCGGCCGAGGTCGGGACGGCGTGTCCGAGACGACGTGGGAACGAGCCGGCGCGAGGGCCGGGTGGTCGACGTGAAGCGCAGCGAACTCATGAGCTGGTGGAGCTCGGCGAGTTCGGCGTCCGTGCACTCGATGAAGTCCTTCGCCCGGAGTGTCTCGACGTTGCTGTAGCGGACTCGCAGGGTGGGGCCGTCGACCTCGTCGCCGTCGGGATCGTCACCCTCGCCGTCGTCGGGTGAGTCGGTCGCGAGCGTGACGGTGACCGGCGGAATCTCCACCTCGATCCCAACCGGCTGGCGACCTTCCCAGTACACCTTGAACGCGCGGTTGTAGAGACCCAGATCCTCAGGGTCACCGAGCAGGGTCGCCCGCCCGGCCCAGTACACGGCATCACGGTCGTCGAGCCCACTGTGATGGAGCGCCTCGACGAAGCTCATCACCCGGCTGACGGGAACGTTGACCCCGACGCCCCGGAGAACCCGTCCGAACCCCACCGCGAGAATCTCGGCGCCGCTGACGACACCGTCGTCGGCCGCCGGTGAGGTCTGCGTCGACACGGCCTCAGACGTTGCCGATCGCCGACATGATCATGTCCATGCCGAACTCCGACACCCGATCCTGGTCCTCGCGGTACTTGAGGACCGTGCCGAGCGTGGCCGCGATGGTCTTCTCGTCGAGCAGGGTGCTGCCGAGCTTGCCGAGCGCCGTCGCCCAGTCGATCGTCTCCGCGACCCCCGGCGGCTTGTAGAGCCCCAGCTCACGCATCGTCGCGACCGCCGCTGCCACCTGGCGGGCCAAGGTGCCGTCGACGTCGTCGACCTTGAGCTTCACGATCTCGATCTCGCGCTCGATACCGGGGTGGGCGACCCAGTGGTAGAGGCAGCGCCGCTTGAGGGCATCGTGCACATCGCGCGTGCGATTGCTCGTGATGATCACCAAAGGCGGCGTCTCGGCTCGGATCGTACCGAGCTCCGGAACGCTCACCGCGTACTCGGAGAGAACCTCCAGCAGGAAGGCTTCGAACTCGTCGTCAGCCCGATCCACCTCGTCGATCAGCAGGACGGGCAGCTCACCCTCGGGGTGTCCGATCGCCCGCAAGAGCGGTCGACGGATGAGGAAGCGTTCGGAGTAGAGCTCGTCCTCCAGCGAGGCAGCGCCGTCCTCCGAGACGCCGACCGCCTCGGCCGTGCGGAGGTGGAGGAGCTGGCGGGTGTAGTCCCACTCATACAGCGCCTGGGAGGCGTCGATCCCCTCGTAGCACTGCAGACGAATGAGCTCGCCGCCGGTCCAGGCCGCGAGAACCTTCGCCAACTCGGTCTTGCCGACACCAGCGTCGCCCTCGAGCAGGAGCGGCCGTCGCATCGTGATGGCGAGAAAGACAGCCATCGCGAGGCCCTCGTCGGGCAGGTAGCCGTGGTGCGAGAGGGCGTCCGCGACCGACTCGGGAGATTCGGGAGCGCTGAACATGGCACCCAGAGGGTATTGCTTCCGCGCCTGAGTGACTGATTCGCGTACCGTGTGGCCCGCTCGCGCCGGAACGGCCGGGACGAGTCGGGGAGGATGCAATGGATCTCGGAATCAGCGGACGGACAGCAGCGGTCGCGGCAGGGTCAGCCGGGCTGGGACTCGGGGCGGCCAAAGCACTGGCCGCCGATGGGGTCCGTGTCGCGATCTGCGGTCGCGACGAGGAGAAGATGGCCGCTGCGGCAGCGGAGCTCGGCGGCGAGGTCGTGCAGATCGTCGCCGACGTGTCGCACCCCGACGGCGGACGGGCGTTCGTGGAGTCGGCCATCGCCGAGTTGGGCGTGGTCGACATCCTCGTCACCAACGCCGGTGGACCGCCGCCCGGAACGTTCGCCAACACCGACCTCGACGCCTTCCGCGGCGCCATCGAGATGAACTGCCTCTCGATGATCGAGATGTGTCGCGCCGCGCTCCCCCAGATGCAGGAGCGCGGCTGGGGCAGGGTGTGCGCCATCACCTCGGTTGGCGTGAAGCAGCCGATCGAATTCCTGCTCGCCAGCTCTGTCGCCCGTGCGGGCCTCACGTCGTTCCTGAAGATCACCGCCCGCGAGATCGCGGCGTCGGGCGTCACCGTGAACTCGGCTCAGCCGGGCACCCACTGGACCGATCGTGTCTCGAAGATCATGCCCGACAAGGAGACAGCGGACGCCGCCAGCCTCACCGGCCAGACCGGCGATCCCGACGAC
>CAYUBX010000456.1:0-3636 GCA_964443165.1 uncultured Acidimicrobiales bacterium | reverse complement strand
CGACAGGAAGACGCCGACCTTGATCAGCATGCCGACGATCTTCGCGCCCGTCGTCGCCTCGGCGCCGAGGCCGATCGAGTCGATCCACCAGATGCCGCTCCACCAGCCTCCGAAGAAGATGACGACGGCAACCGCCGCGACGAGGTACATCGCGGCGTACTCGGCGAGAAAGAAGAGCGCGAAGCGAATGCCCGAGTACTCGGTGTGGAAGCCGCTGACGAGTTCCGACTCCGCCTCCGGCAGGTCGAAGGGCGCACGCTTGCACTCCGCAAGACTGGCGACGAAGTACGTGATCGACAGCACGAGCAGGAAAGGGTTGCGGAAGAGCGTCCAGTGCCAGATCCAGCCGGAGTGGCTGACGCCCTCGACGGTCGTCTGCTCGCCACCCTGCTGGTTGACGATGTCGACCAGCGAGAAGGAGCCGGCGGAGAGGATCACCGCGACAAACGCGATACCGATCGGGATCTCGTAGCTCACCATCTGCGTCGCCGTGCGGATCGTGCCGAACAGCGACCACTTGTTGTTCGACGACCAGCCCGCCATGATCACGCCGAGCACCTCCACCGAGCCGACGGCGGCGACGAAGAAGAGGCCGAGATCCATGTCGGAGGCGATAATCCTGTCGCCGAAAGGCAGCGGCACGAAACGGATCAGCACGCCGGTGAAGACGATGATCGGCGCCATGATGAAGAGGGGACGATCCGCCAGGCGCGGGATGAGATCCTCCTTCACCGTCAGCTTGATACCGTCCGCGATCGTCTGCAGCAAGCCGTGCGGCCCGACCTCCATCGGCCCGAGCCGGCACTGCATGTGAGCGGACACCTTGCGCTCCGACCAGACCGCGCCGAGCGCGAAGAGGTTGATGAATCCGAAGACCGCGCCGACCGCGATCAGCAGCCCGCCGATGGTCAGCAGCCAGTCAGGCAGGACGTAGCTCTCGAAGACCGACGCGATGAGCGCCGCGACGTGGAGGCCGCCCTGGTCTCGACCCACCGTATCCCATTGCTCGTGCACGCAGGTCGCCGTCAACGCCGGCTCGATCCGGCTCTCAACCGTGTCGCTCTCGGCGTTCGGTCCCCAGGCACCTGCGTACTCTCCGGAGAGCACGAAGCCGACGGCGACGATCGCGACGACTGCGAGGATTGCGAGGACGCCGAAACCGAGTCGACGCTTCATCGCTCGACCTCCCCCAGGACGATGTCGAGGCTGCCGATGATGGCCACGAGGTCGGCCACCATGCAATCGCCCCGCGAGACGAGCTCGTCGAGGACGCTGATGTTGTGGAACGAGGCGCCGCGTGCCTTGCAGCGGTACGGCTGGCTCGTGCCGTCGGAGACGACGAAGAAGCCGACCTCCCCACGCGCGCCCTCGACCCGGCCGTAGGCCTCGCCCTTCTTCGGCTTCACCGCACGGAAGGTCTTCTTGTCGCAGAACGGACCGTCGCCCGGAATGCCGTCGAGCGCCTGGCGCACGATCCTGACGCATTCGCGCATCTCGCGCATGCGGACCATGTAGCGGTCCCAGCAGTCGCCGAGCTGCCCCATCTCGCCACTGCCGACGGGAACGTCGAACGCGAGGCGGTCGTAGATTCCGTAGGGCTGATCCTTGCGCAGATCTCGCGCCACGCCGGAACCTCGCAGCGAGGGACCGGTGACGCCGTAGCTGATCGCCGTCTCGGCGGACATGACGCCGACATTCGCGGTACGCGAGATGAAGATCCCGTTGTACGACAGCAGGTTGTCGTACTCGTCGACGATCGTCGGCTCGAAGTAGTCGCAGAACGCTCGGATGTCGGAGAGGATCTCGTCCGTGACGTCAAAGGTGACGCCGCCGATGCGGATATAGCTGTAGTTGAGACGCTGCCCGCAGATCTTCTCGAAAATCTTCAGCAGCCGCTCACGGTCGCGGAAGGCGTAGAGGAACGGCGTGATCGCGCCGATATCGAGCCCGTAGGTACCGAAGGCGAGCAGGTGGCTCGCGATACGGTTGAGCTCGGCGACGATGACACGGATGTACTCCGCGCGCTCGGGCACCTCGACGCCGAGGAGCTTCTCGACCGCCAACGAGTAGCCCCAGTTGTTGTTCATCGCGCAGAGGTAGTCCATGCGGTCCGTGTAGGGGAACACCTGGATGTAGCTGTTGCCCTCGGCGCATTTCTCGAAACAGCGGTGCAGATAGCCGACGTGCGACTGCGACTCGAGGACGAGCTCGCCATCGGTCCGGATGACCACCCGGAACACCCCGTGGGTGCTCGGGTGCTGCGGCCCCATGTTGAGGAGCATCTCCTCGGTACGGATCTTCGACTCGGCTACCTGTGGGGACATCGGGAATCTCTGCTACTGAATCCCCGGCAAGAAGGACGCGTCAGTAGACGACGTTCTTGATGCCGTGGTACGTGTCCGGGGTCACGTAGTCCTTGCGAAGCGGGTGGCCGACCCAGTCCTCGGCGCAGAGGATCCGGATCAGGTTCGGGTGGCCGGTGAACTCGATCCCCATGAGATCGAACGTCTCACGCTCGTGCCAATCGGCGGTCTTCCAGACGCCCTCGACGCTCGGCACGCGCGGCTCGCTGCGCGGCAGGATCACCTTGACGATCAGCCAATGGTGGTTCGCGGTCGAGTCGAGGCAGTACACGCACTCGATCTCGCCGCCCTCCCCGCGGTCCGGGTAATCGATGCCGGAGATCAGCGACAGGAGATCGAACTGCAGACGCGGATCGTCGCGGCAGAACGTCATCAGCTCGACCAATCGGCCGGGCTTGACGACGAGGAACGGGTCCTTGCCGGAGGTGGTATCCTCCGCGAGAACCTCGTCCGCGAATGTCTCCTTGACCGCCGCGAAGATTTGCTCGCTCGTGAGTTGGCTCATCCGTCGTCGTGCCTCTGCGCTTCCTGCGCGCGTCTTGCGAACCGCTCGGTTCGTCAAACGGGCTGGTACACTTCCGGCTTCGTGGTGCGGCGCGTGCGGTCGAGGACCTTCTCGCGCTTCATCAGCTTCTGAATCTTGAACAATCCCTCGAGCAGCGCCTCGGGCCGCGGCGGACAGCCGGGGACGTACACGTCGACGGGAATGAGCAGGTCCACTCCCTTGACGACGTGGTAGCCGTACTTGACGTACGGACCACCGCGGATCACGCACCCCCCCATCGCCATCACGTACTTCGGCTCCGGCATCATGTCGTAGAGCCGCTTGACCCGCGGGGCCATCTTGTGGGTCACGGTTCCCGCGACGATCATCAGATCCGACTGACGTGGCGTCGCGCGAAAGGGACCGGAACCGAAGCGGTCGATATCGTACTTGGCCGCGCCGGTGGCCATCATTTCGATCGCGCAGCATGCGAGGCCGAACGTCATCGGCCATACGGAGTTGGACCGCGTCGCGTTGACGAGGTCGTCGACGACGTTCATGAAGACGACGTCCCTCAGCAGCGGATCGGGGTTCCTGTTCTCTATCCGGTTCTCTGACTGCGTCATGCTGTGCTCACTTGCGCGAGCTGCTCGAACAGCTCGGCTCGGACGGCTCGACTCGAAATCTTGACTCGAAGCGGTCCGGCGCTAGCGATCGACGGATGCCGCTTCTGCGGCCGCCGCCTCGCGGGACTTCCGCGCGCTCACGCCTAGCAGCTTCATCCAGACG
>CAYUBX010000455.1:0-3650 GCA_964443165.1 uncultured Acidimicrobiales bacterium | reverse complement strand
GCTCCCGGCCAAGTGGTGATCGCGGGATCGCCCGAAGCCGTCGAGGCGGCCGGCGAGGTCGCGAAGGAGGTCGGGGCCAAGCGAGCGATGGGCCTTCCCGTCGGCGGCGCGTTCCACACACCCTTCATGGCGCCGGCTCGCGATCGTCTCCGCAAGGCGCTCGCAGAGGTGGACGTCCGCGCCCCCGCCGTGCCGGTCGTCGCCAACGTCGACGCGACAGCCCGCGAGACCGACGACGAGTGGCATCAGCTCCTCGCGAGCCAGCTCTGCAGCCCCGTCCAGTGGCGCCGCAGCCTCTACGCGCTCCAGGACGCAGGCGTCACGTCTTTCGTCGAACTCGGCCCAGGAACCGTTCTCACCGGCATGGCCAAGCGCACCGTCAAGGGCTCGACGACTCTGTCCGTGTCGACGCCGGCCGACGTCGACACCCTGCTCTCGTCCCTCGCCGACGCATCCGACACCGGTGCGGTCGCCAGCGATGGCGAGAACCTCTACGTCACGGAGCGGCTCGTCGTGAGCCCGTGCGCCGGAATCTTCAGCCCCAACCCCGATCTCGGCGACCAGGCCGTGCTCCGGGTGGGTGACCTCGTCGGAACAGTGGCCGACGAAGACGTTCGTTCACCGTTCGCCGGAGTCGTCATGGGAATGATGGCCGTCAATGGCGAGCGGGTGACCTCGCGGCAGCCCATCGCCTGGCTCCGCGCCACCTGACCGCGCCGCCAACCCAGAGGAGTCCCAGATGAACGGCTTCCCAGGAGCACGAATGCTGGCCCTCGGCACCGCGCTCCCCGATCAGGTCGTCACCAACGCGGACCTGGCACGAACGGTGGCAACGTCCGACGAGTGGATCGCCGAGCGCACGGGCATCAAGGAGCGCAGGGTCGGCAGCACGACGGCGGACCTCGCGGCCGGCGCAGCGCGCCAGGCAATCGAACGCTCGGCGGTGGATCCCTCCACCATCGACATGCTGATCCTCGCCACGACCACCCCGGACCGCCGGGTTCCCGCCACCGCTTCCACGGTGCAGGAGCTCCTCGGCATCGACTGCGGCGCCATGGACCTCAATGCCGCCTGCTCGGGTTTCATGTACGGGCTGATCGCTGCCCATGGCTACATCGGCCTCGGCCACGAGCGCGTGCTCGTGATCGGTGCCGAGACGCTGTCACGCATCACCGACTGGACGGACAGGGGTACCTGCATCCTGTTCGCCGACGGCGCGGGCGCAACCGTCGTCGAGCGCACCGACGGCCCCGGCGAACTGCTCGGCTGGCACGTGTCGAGCGACGGCAAGCTCGAGGACGCTCTGTACTGCGACTTCGACAGCAAGCTCGTGATGAACGGAAAGGCCGTGTTCAAGCACGCGGTCCTCGTCATGGAGGCCTCGGCCCGCCACTCCCTCAAGATGGCCGGCCTCGAGCCAGACGACGTCGATCTCGTCGTGCCGCACCAGGCCAACGTGCGCATCGTCGACGCGTCCTGCAAGCGCCTCGGGATCCCGTACGAAAAGACCGCGATGGTGATCCACCGCACCGGCAACACGTCGTCTGCGTCGATCCCTCTGGCTCTCGAGGACGCAGTGGCCAACGGTCGGGTGTCCGATGGCGACAACATCTTGATGGTCGGCTTCGGCGCCGGCATGAGCTCGGCCTCCACCTTGATCCGCTGGGGCGGTCAGTGACCGACGGGTCGATCGAGCAGCGCACCGTGCTCGTCACGGGTGGAAACCGAGGCATCGGGCTCGCGACGGCCCGCCGCTTCGCGGACCTCGGCCACCGGGTCGCGGTGACATCGCGCTCGGGCGGAGTTCCCGACGACCGGTTGCTGGACGTCACCTGCGATCAGGCGGACGGCGACGCCGTGGATGCGGCCTTCGAACGGATCACCGACGAACTCGGCGCGGTGGAGATCCTCGTCGCCAACGCCGGAATCACCCGCGATCAGCTGCTGTTGCGCATGACCGACGACGACTTCGCTGAGGTGGTCGACACCAACCTCGTCGGGTCCTACCGGATGGCGAAACGAGCCTCTCGGGCGATGTTGCGCGCCCGCTGGGGCCGTCTCATCTTCGTGTCGTCGGTGGTCGGGCTCAGCGGTCAGGCCGGTCAGGTCAACTACGCCGCCAGCAAGTCGGGCCTCGTCGGCATGGCTCGCTCCCTCGCACGAGAGCTCGGGTCGCGTTCCATCACGTCGAACGTCATTGCTCCTGGCCCCGTCGCCACCGACATGCTCGACGAACTCACCGACGACCAGCGCGCTGCGATCACCGACGTCGTGCCGCTCGGGCGGGTCGCCGATCCGGGCGAGATCGCCGCCGCCATCGCCTTCGTGGCCTCCGACGAGGCCGCCTACATCACCGGCGCCGTCATCCCCGTCGATGGCGGCCTCGGGATGGGGCACTGACCACCACCCCCTACACTGCATCACTCGATCTCAGGATCACCGAATCTCTGAACCCATGAAGGGAAGCCCCCAATGTCCGACACGCTCGATCGTTTCCGGAAGTGCGCCGTCGAGGTGCTCTCGGTCGATGAGTCCGCCGTGGTCCCCGATGCGAGCTTCGCTGACGACCTCGACGCCGACAGCCTCGACCTCGTCGAGCTGGTGATGGCCCTCGAGGAGGAGTTCGACATCAGCGTCGAGGAAGAAGAGCTCGAGGGCGTCGCCAAGGTCTCCGACGCGGTGGCCTTGGTCGACTCGAAGCTGTGACCGAGCGGCGACGGGTCGCCGTCGTCGGCATCGGCGTCGTGTCCTGCGCGGGCACGGGTCTCGATGCGTACTGGGAAGGTCTCAACTCGGCGCCGCCAGAGGGCGAGCGGCGGGTTCACGACTTCGATCCCAACGACTGGTACCCCAACCCCAAAGAGGCGCGTCGGGCCGACCGCAGCCAGCACTTCGCCATGGCGTCCGCGATCATGGCGATGGAGGATGCCGGTGAGCTGACGAGCGACCCGGCTCGCAACGGCGTGATCTACGCGACCGGTGTGGGCGGGCTCGCCACCTTCGAGGCTCAGGTCCAGGTGTGGATGGAGAAGGGTGAACGGCGGGTCAGCCCGTTCATGGTGCCCATGATGATGCCCAACGCCCCCGGCGCATCGATCTCCATGCACTTCGCGCTGCAGGGCCCCAACGAGACCGTCACCACGGCGTGCGCGGCATCCACCCACTCGATCGGAAATGCCGCACGGCTCATCCAGACGGGCCGCTGCGACGTGGTGGTCACCGGCGGAACCGAAGCGGTGATGACGCCGGTCGGTCTCGCCGGATTCGGCAACATGACCGCCCTGTCGTCGAGCGGCGTGTCTATGCCGTTCGACAAGGACCGCGACGGGTTCATGATGACCGAGGGCAGCGCCACGCTCGTCCTCGAAGAGTGGGACTCCGCGGTGGCGCGTGGCGCGACCATCCACGGCGAGATCCTGGGCTCGGCCTCCAACGCGGACGCTCACCACATCACCGCCCCCTCCCCCGGTGGTGAAGGCGCCATGCGCTGCATGCAACTCGCCATGGAGGACGCAGGGGTGACCCCGGCCCACATCGCGCACATCAACGCCCACGGAACCTCCACGCCGCTCAACGACGCTGCAGAGGCGATCGCGATCGAGAAGGTCTTCGGTACCGGCGGTCCGTTGGTGACGTCGACCAAGGGCGTC
>CAYUBX010000454.1:0-3666 GCA_964443165.1 uncultured Acidimicrobiales bacterium | reverse complement strand
CGTCGTGGAGGATCGAGCTCACCTTTACCGCGATCGGGATGGTCTCCTGCTCCACAGAGATCGTCAGGCCGTTGCAGAGCCGAGCGAAACGTGCGACCGCGCCGTCAAGCTCCGGGCGTGAGGTTGCTGGTGCGATGATGACGAATTCGTTGTCCGCAACGGTCCCGAGGAACTCGCTGGATCGCACGTTGTCTCTCAACACAGACACCACGACAGATCGAGCGGCGTCGAGGGCCGATAGGTCGTGTTCTTCAGCGAGCTCGGCCGTACCGATGAGCCTGAACACGAGTGCTCCGACCTCTGGCGCGTCCGAATTGAATGCCGTGGCCTGAGATGCGAAGCGTTCGAGCGCCGCGGCGTAGTTCGCAGTCGCAGTGCGTGATGGGAGACCGGTGACGACGTCGACGTCGTTGCCGGGCCGATCGTGTTCGAGGTTGAGTGCTCTCGTGAGGATCGCAGCGCGGGTCGCACCCACGGTCCTGAAGAGGTGGTGCTCCGCCTCGCCCGTGATGGGAGCCAGCGTGGGAATCAGGTCGGCGACATCGGTGAGAACAGCGTCGAACCCGTCCGCGTCGAGACCTAGCTCCGAGAGTTCGGCATCGGTCGGGGAGCAGCCGCTGCCGAGGAGTTCGGCCAACGAGACGGCTCGTCGCAGCGTGTCTGCCATCGGCGGGCCCAGCCCCGCGTGGTCCTCTCGCCCCTCGACTGCCTCGACGATGCTGCTGGGTATTCGCCACTGCCTCAGCAAGTGTCCGCCCAACTCGGGCCCGCTCAAGCCGATCGCTTCCCTCACGGTGTCCGGGTGGAACGAGTGGCGCTGCCGCAGCAGTTGGGCGACCGCTTCGGGTCGGCATTCTGCGGCGGCGAGCTCCCCAACGAGCGCGAGGAGTCCGGCGAGAAGCGCCTGGTCGGCCACCCGCCGTCCCTCGTCGCGCGACAGCGCTCGAGCTGCCGCGGCGGTCAGCAGGCAGCGACTGCGAACCGCCAGCGTGACCTGGTTGTGGCCGCTCACTCGCGACGAGAACGCCTCACCGAGGGCCATGATGCGGCAGAGATCGAGACCCGCGATCGCTGCTGCGTCGAGGAGCGTAGTTGGTCCTGCAGCCCGGCCGATTTCTGCGCTGTTGGCGAAGCGCAGCAGGCGAAGAGCGATGCCCGGTGCCCGTTCGATGACCTCGGCGACCTCGGCGAGACTGGCGTCGCGCCGAGCACACACGTCAAGCAGTTCGACCACGACGTTTGGGAGATCGCTCAGCGGCGACTGGAGAACCTCGTCGAGGATTGGTTGCTTCATGGGGACCTCCCCTCCCACACGACCTCAGTAAGCCATAGTCGGCCGACATCAGGTGCAACTAACCATTGGCTCAGCAGTGAGGAGATGTCCATCTTGTGTCACAGGGCTTTGGCGCCTCTGGGTGGCGTCGATAGTCCCCTCGGTGGGTGTCCTCGGCGAGACGGCCGGTGGCCCCGTCGGATGTGGCAATGAACTTTTTGGCGACGTTGTTCGGATCTCGGGTCCCCCGTGGGGCCCACTGCTCCTTCTGTCCGGTTCGGGTGAGGTCGCTCGGCAGTTCGGTCCCTATCGTTCGCGATGGGTCAGTCACGCCGAGGCCACCCACCGTGTGTTCTGCGGTGCTCCTCCGAGGGCGAAAGGTCCGGAAAGTCGGGCCGAGGCACAGGTGCGAGGGTGTTCACCCTGTAGGGTCAGTTTTGGCGTGCGCCACGACCAGCCCGGCGGGCCGGACGTCATGGTCCTTACCCATCTTTCCGAGAGGGCTTCTGCCCGAGGAGATGCATGACAAGCGTCGCCACGCCGGAGGCTTCCTCCTCGAAACACACGCTCGGGCGAGCGCTGAAGTTCACGCTGCCGTTCGCGCTCATGCACCTTGCGTGCCTCTTGGTCTTCGTCGTCGGCTTCAGCTGGTTTGCGCTCGGAGTGTCCGTCCTCGTCTACCTGTTGCGCGGCTTCGGGATCACGGGCTTCTACCACCGCAAGTTCAGTCACCACGCGTTCAAGACCGGCCGTGTCGTCCAGTTCTTGGGCGCATGGCTCGGTACGTCGGCAGCCCAGGGTGGTCCTCTGTGGTGGGCCGCCCATCACCGAAGGCATCACCGCACGTCCGATGGGGAGGGAGACCTCCACTCGCCGGTCACCGAGGGCCTCAGAGTCGCACACTACGGATGGCTGCAGCGCGCCAGCGCGGATCCGACACATCTCGACGATGTGCAGGATCTGGCGAAATACCCCGAGCTGAGGTGGCTCGATCGCCGGCCATGGCTGCCGATCGTGGCGACGGCCGTGGGACTGTTCGCCGCGGGGATCCTGATCGGCCGCATCTTTCCCTGGACCGACACCAACGGCCCGCAGTTGCTGGTGTGGGCCTTCGTGCTCAACACGGTGGCGTTGTGGCACGTGACGTTCGCCGTCAACTCGGTGTGCCACCGCTGGGGTGCCCGGCATCACGACACCACAGATGACAGCCGCAACAACTGGCTCATCGGCCTGCTGGCACTCGGTGAGGGGTGGCACAACAACCACCACCGCTTCCCCGGGACGAGCCGCCACGGCTTCCGCCGCAGCCAGCTCGACTTCACTCACCTCGTGCTGCGAGGGATGAAGCGGCTGGGCCTCGCCTACGACCTGCATCCGGTGCCGGAGCGGCTTTGGCTGGGGTCGAGCACATCACGCTGGACCTCCTGAGTCTCGTTCTGCGGTCAGGACTTCAGCGTCTCGCTCCACGTTGAGCGCTCGCGCCCCCTGTGACAACCTGGAGCGTTCGCTCGAGACAGAGGAGTCACAAGCCATGGGCGCACTGGACGGACGGGTGGTGCTGATCACGGGGGCCGGTCGCGGGATCGGTCGCGAGCACGCGCTGCTGCTCGCGTCCGAGGGCGCGAAGATCGTCGTGAACGATCTCGGTGGCTCCACCGACGGAACCGGCGCAGATGCAGGCCCGGCGGCAGAAGTCGTCGAAGAGATCAAGGCCATGGGCGGCGAGGCCGTCGCCAACACCGACTCGGTCACCGACTGGGAAGGCGCCCAGCGCATGATCAACACGGCTGTCGAGGCGTTCGGCGACCTGCACGTCCTGGTCAACAACGCCGGCATCCTGCGCGACCGTGTGGTCGTCAACATGACCGAAGCCGAGTGGGACGCGGTCGTCGACGTGCACATGAAGGGCCACTTCTGCCCCACCCGTTGGGCCGCCGCTTATTGGCGTGAGCAGTCGAAGGCAGGCAACGAGGTCAACGCCGCCATCGTCAACACCGCTTCCGGCGCGATGCTCGGCAACCTCGGCCAGCTCAACTACTCGGGTGCCAAGGCCGGCATTGCGGCGATGACTCTCGTGGCTGCCGGTGAGCTTGCCCGCTACGGGGTGAAGGTCAACTGCCTCGCGCCGATCGCTCGCACCCGCATGACCCTCGCCACACCCGGTCTCGAGGACGTTGTGAAGGCTCCGGACGACCCTGCGGATTTCGACCTCTACGACCCGGCCAACGTCAGCCCGCTCGTGGCATACCTGGCGACCGCCGACCAGCCGTTCACCGGCGGCGTGTTCCACGTGGGCGGCAACGAGGTCGGCCTGTACGGCGGCTGGTCGATCAGCGACGACAAGATCCTCGCCACCGAGGGCCGCTGGACCGTGGCCGATCTTCAGGACAAGG
>CAYUBX010000453.1:0-3672 GCA_964443165.1 uncultured Acidimicrobiales bacterium | reverse complement strand
GTCCGGGTTCCGACCGTGATCGCGGGCAGTCGCATGGTGTGCAGCCAGGCGATGGCGACGAAGCCGGCCGACCCCCACATCGCCGCGTCGAGCCCCCCGACGAGGTAGAGGAGCCCCGACAGGAGGGTCCCGACGAGCCGTCCGCTGGCATTGGCCGAGTAGTAGAAACCGACGTCGACGCTCACCTCTTCCCGCTCGCTGTAGGCGAGGATCAGGTAGCTGTGGAGAGAGGAGTTGAGGGCGAAGACCACGCCGAAGAGGATCAGCCCGCCGATGATCGCCGTGGTTCGTGTGGCATCTGGGACCACCGCGATGGCGATGGCTCCCGACAGCACCGCGAGCACGAACGCCCACGTCCGCACTGCGGCGATCTCGCGGTTGGGGTCACCCGACGTCCGCAGCACCCGCGGCGCGACGGACTGGACCACCCCGTACCCGATCACCCAGGCGGCGAGAAAGCCACCGATCGCCTCGAACGACCATCCGAGCGACTCGTCCAAGAAGATCGGAAGGGCCACGACGAACCAGATGTCGCGCGACCCGAAGAGGAAGAAGCGCGCCACCGAGAGACGGTTGACGGCCTGTGAGGGGCTCAGGACCGTTCGCAGCGGCGGCGACTCCTTCGCTCGTCCGATGTCCTCGTCCAGAAGGGCCGCCACGAGGACGAGCGCCACGGCGATCGCTGCCGCCATCGTCCAGAGTGCGGCGTCGTAGCCAATCCAGGCCAACAGGGCGGCGCCGACGAAGAAGCCCACGCCCTTCAGCGCGTTCTTCGAGCCGGTGAGCATCGCGACGAGGCGGAAGAGCGCGCCGTCGCCGGCGATGAACTTCACCGCGGACTTCGAGCTCATCTTCGTGAGGTCCTTCGCCACCCCGGACACGGCCTGGGCCGCCATCACGAAGCAGACGGACAGCCACTCGGCCCACGATGCGCTGTGGAACGTGAGCGCGGCGAGGGCCACCACCTGAAGGCCGAGCCCGGTGAGGAGCGTGCGATTGAGGCCGGAGCGAGCCCCGACCCACCCGCCGATCAGGTTGGTGACGATCCCCATGAACTCATAGAGCAGGAACAGGAAAGCGATCGACACCGGCGAGTAGCCGAGATCATGGAAATGGAGCAGCACCAGCATGCGCAACGCTCCGTCGGTGAGCGTGAACGTCCAGTACCCGGCGGTGACGAGGACGTAGTTGCGGATCTTCATGCGCTGGGTGGGGTGCTCACGTCGAGCGACTGGGCCACTCGGGCCGCCAGGTCGCCCATCCGGAAGGCGTAGCCGTACTCGTTGTCGTACCAGGCGAGGACCTTCACCAGCCGATCGTCCACCACCATCGTCGAGGGCCCGTCGACGATGGACGAGCGGGTGTCGTTGGTGAAATCGGCTGACACCAGTGGCCGCGTCTCGAATCCGAGGATCCCCGCGAGTGAACCCTGAGCTGCGGACTCGAAGAGTGCGTTGACCTCCTCGACCGAGGTATCTCGCTGCATCGTGAACACCCCATCCGTGAGGCTCGCGTTGAGAAGCGGAACGCGGACGGCGACTCCGTTCAGCTTCCCCGTGAGCTCGGGGTAGATCATCGTGATCGCCGTCGCCGACCCCGTGGAGGTGGGGATCAACGAGTTGAGCGCCGACCGGGCGCGCCGCAGGTCCTTGTGAGGGGCGTCCACGACCACCTGCGTGTTGGTCACGTCGTGGATCGTCGTCACGGCGCCCCGTTCGATGCCGATGCCCTCGTGGAGGACCTTGACGACGGGTGCCAGGCAGTTGGTCGTGCAGCTGGCGGCGGTCACGATCCGGTGGACCGCGGGGTCGTAGAGATCGTCGTTGCAGCCCATCACCACGTTGAGGACGCTCTCGTCGGCGACCGGGGCTGCGACCACAACGGATCGGATGGATCGCTCGAAGTACGGCTCCAGGAGAGCGGTCGTGCGGAACGCGCCAGAGCACTCGAGCACGATGTCGACCCCGTGGTCGTCCCAGGGGACCTCACCGGGAGCCGAGTGGCTGGTGTGGCTCACGCTGCACCCGTTGATCTCGAGGCCATCGTCGTCGGTTGAGATCTGAGCGTCGAAGCGCCCGTGGACCGAGTCGAATTCGAGGAGGTGAGCGGAGGTCGGGGCGTCCGCGAACGCGTCGTTGACGTGGACGAGCTGGAGCTCGGGTCGGTCGAGAAGCGCTCGAACCGTCAACCGCCCGATCCGTCCGAAGCCATTGATCCCGACACGCACCGCCATCGGGTCCACGGTAGGTGGAGGACTCGAAATCGGGCGACTTCTACACTCCGGCTCGATGTCTCTCGAACTGCGGCCGCACCCCTCCTTCGCCGGTCGGCGGGGACCCGTCCTCGTCGTGGTCGCAGACGGAGTAGGTGTGGCGCCCGCCGGGCCGATGAACGCGGTGACCGAGGCGGCCACACCGACCCTGGATCGCCTGGGCGAGTCGAGGCTGTACACGACGCTGTTGGCGCACGGCCCGGCGGTCGGTCTTCCGGGCGACGACGACATGGGCAACAGCGAGGTGGGTCACAACGCACTCGGCGCCGGTCGGGTCTTCGCTCAGGGAGCGAAGCTCGTCAACGAGGCCATCGCGTCTGGCGGCATCTTCGAGACACCGGAGTGGACCCGAGTGGTCGAACGTTCACGTAGCGCGACCCTTCATCTCCTGGGCCTGCACTCCGACGGCAACGTCCATTCCCACACCGACCATCTGTACGCGCTGATGCGGCGTGCCGTGGCAGACGGCGTGACGCGCATCCGGCTGCACCTGTTGCACGACGGCCGCGATGTTCCGCCTCGATCGGCTCTCGGCTACCTCGAGGCTACGGAAGCCGTGATCGCCGAGCTCAACCAACTGCCCGATGTCGATATCGCCATCGCGTCCGGCGGCGGTCGCATGACCATCACCATGGATCGGTACGAGGCCGACTGGCCGATGGTCGAGCGCGGATACATGTGCCACACGCACGGCATCGGACGGGGGTTCACCTCCGCCGCGGAGGCCGTCGAGACCATGTACGCCGAAAGCGACGATGGCGATCAGTACCTCGGCGAGTTCGTCGTGCTCGGCGACGACGGCGAGCCGGTCGGTCGGATGAGCGACGGCGACGCCGTGGTGCTCTTCAACTTCCGCGGCGATCGCGCCATCGAGATCAGCCAGGCCTACGAGGACCCACACTTCGCGTCGTTCGATCGAGGGCCACACCCCGACGTGCTGTACGTCGGGATGCTGCAGTACGACGGTGACCTGCTCGTCCCCACCAATCATCTGGTCGCGCCACCCGCGATCGATCGGACGATGGGCGAGTTCGTCTGCGCGGCGGGCCTGGCCAGCTTCGCGGTGAGCGAGACCCAGAAGTTCGGCCATGTCACCTACTTCTGGAACGGCAACCGCAGCGGCTACATCGACGAGACCCTCGAGACCTACATCGAGATCCCGTCGGACAATGTCGAGTTCAACACCGCGCCGGCGATGAAGCTGCGGGAGATCACCGAGACCACGGTCGAGCTGCTGAGGTCCGGCCGCTACCGGACCGGCCGCATCAATTTCCCCAACGGCGACATGGTGGGCCACACCGGTGACCTCAAGGCGACGATCGACGCGATGCAGGTGCTCGACGACTGCCTGGAGAAGTTGATCGAAGCGGTGGACGAGGTCGGGGGAGTTCTTCTGTTCA
>CAYUBX010000452.1:0-3673 GCA_964443165.1 uncultured Acidimicrobiales bacterium | reverse complement strand
CCGCTGCCTGGCGGGTGGGCGGCCGGGCGGGCCTGCGCGCCGCCCGCTACTACTGGGACGCCCCCGCTCACGAACTCGACGAGGCGGCGCGCGCCGCGTCCGCACGGCGGGGCGTTCGAACGAGGGTGTCACGCAACGTGGTGTCGGGGGCCGGGTTCCAGCTGCGGCTCGACCGTGATCGCACGTGGTGGCGGTTCGCACCTGACGACGAGCTGGGTTGGGTTCTCGACTCGGAGGGGTTCGAGGATCCGGTCGACGCCCTGGAGGCACCCCCGGTGGAGCGGGTCAGCCCTCGGCGCTGAGCCGTTCGGTCTCGGCCGTGAGCGCTGCGACCATGCGCTCGAGCGCCTCGGCGTCGGTGATGAGGCCGGCTCCGATCATGCGGCCTGCTTGTTCGGGGAGGCGGGGTGATGCGTCCTCCGCAGTGAACTCGTCGATGAGGGTGGTCATGACTCGCCCGGTGATCTTGGCCGCTTTGAACGCCGCTCCCGGCTCATCCGGCACCCCGACCCCCAGTTCGATGAACCGCTGGGCCATCAGGCCCTCCTGTACGGGTTCGACGGTGAAGCCGGCACGCCGCGCGGCCACCCATTGCCGCGGGTTGGTGACCAGGTCGTCGATGAACCGCGCGATCAAGATGCCGAGCCCCTCGGTGGGATCGTCGGGTTCGAGCGCCCCCTGGGCTGAACTCAAGATCAGCTCCGTGAGCGGCGTCAGGGATGCATCGATCGCCTCTTCGATGGAGTCGAAGTGGTTGTAGAAGGTTCCGACTGCGACGTCGGCTTCCTCCGCGACCAGGCGTGACGTGAGTCGCGGCTGGTCCTCCCGGAGCAGGAGGTCCACGACAGCTGTGCGGAGAGCCTCGTGGGTCTCCTGGCGGCGACGCTCGGTACGGGTGAGTCGCTTGGAATCGGCGTCGCTCATTGCGGTGCCGTGGTCCTGTCGTGGGACGAGCCGAGCCGCTGCCAGTGCGCCAGCGTGAGCCGCACCTGCTTCTCGACGCTCGAGGCGTCGTTGCTGTTGGTCGCATGGAGAATACGTGCGAGGTGCTCGGCGGTGCCCTCCGACATGGGCTGGCCGCCGTAGAGGTCGCCGCACAGGCACATGATCCGCAGCATCACGGGACCGGCCGCACCCGGCTTGATGCCCCGTTCGGTCCACAGTTCGCCCCACCGGTCGCGCATCGCCTCGTTGATATTTTCGGCCTCGCTACCCAGGACCGACAGGTCAGCGGCGCGGGACAGCTCGAACTCGCGCCCGTCTGCCTCCAGCCGTCGGAGGAAGTCGGCCACCCATGCTGCGACGGCGTCCTGGTAGTTGTCGGCGCGCAGGATGCGATCGGCGTGACTGCGAGCCCACGTTCTCGTCTCTTCGAGGAGGGCGCCGAGGGCATCGTCGACGGAGTCGAAGTGGTTGTAGAAGGTGCCGACGGCGACGTCCGCTCGATCGGCGACCGCCCGCGACGTCACCCCTGCGGGGCCGATTTCGAGGAGGAGGTCGCCGGTGGCCTCGATCAGGGCAGCATGCGTCAGCCGCTTGCGTCGCTCGCTACGGGACTCGCTTGTCGCGTCCATGGTGCGTGACTCCAAGGTGCCGCCCTGCCCCCGCGACCTTATCGGTTGATTCAGAATTGAATGATTGGTCGTTTTTCGTGGAGGTGAAGAGCGCAAACAGGGATGACAGCACCATCATCGCTCACGAATCCTCACTTCTCCGACCTCTCGACCGGCCCAGTTGGTGAGCGGACGCGGGCCAGCGTGGTCGATCGCACCCCATCGATCCAGGACCCACGCAGCGGCCGTTTCGGCCGCGCGCGACGCACCGTCACGTACCTTGAGCGCGAACGACGTGCCATTTCGACGGTCGATGCCGCAGTAGACGCCTTCCGCTCCGCTCTTCACGACGGCCGCGCCCGCAGCCTCGATCATCACGCGGGTGCAGTGCCGATCCGTGCCGGCGACGAGGTGGGGGTGGTTCGCCATCGCGCCGAGCACCATCTCGCCGGCGCCGCGACGGCCTAACTGGCCCCACCCCGTGGCGAGCTGGCGGAGGGTGAGCGGCCAGACCGGGATGCCGCAGCCATCGACCCCGGGTTCCACCGAGCTGAACGAGGTGCGGCAGAGGTCTTCGATTGCCGCTGTGATGTGATCCCGTTGCAGCGGGTGGTCGGGCCGGATGTAGCCGCTCGGATCGAGGTCGAGGTGGGCACAGGTGGCGAGGAACCCTGCGTGTTTGCCCGAGCAGTTGTTGTGGACCGCCGTTGGTTGGAGCCCGCTGCGAACAATGTCGTCTGCTACGTCGAGCGAGCCGGGCCGGTGGGCACCGCACTCGAGGTGGTGTGGCCGGTGGCCCTGCCGTTCGAGCCAGGCGGTGACCACCGCGACGTGTTGCGGCTCGCCGCTGTGGCTGGCGGATGCGATCGCCAACTCTTCAGAACCCAGACCGGTGGCGTGAGCCGTCCCGGTCGTCACGAGCGGAGTCGCCTGGATCGGCTTGAGCGCCGAGCGGGCGAGCACTCGCCGGTCGGGGTCGCCCCATGCGTCGAGCACCGTTCCGGTGGCATCGCTGACCACCAGATCGACGTCGTGACGGCTCTCCACCGTCGTGCCGCGGGTCACCTCAACGAGGAGGGGCTCACCCATGTGCGCATCCTGGCAGACCCGCGGCTCCCACGGACACACGTCCGCATCCGATTCTCGATGGTCGGAAGGCCGACGTTCCGGTCTGAGTTCCCGGCTGAACCAGAATGCGACGAGCCAGAGGAGGCCGTGGCGGTGAGCGACGAGGTTGAATGGCACAGGGTCGCCGGGGTCGACGATCTCGACGAGGGTCGGGTGACCACCGTGTGGGTCGGGCACCGCAGCTTTGCTCTGACCCGTCACGACGGTCAGTACGGCTGCCTCGACAACCGGTGTCCGCACCAGGCCGGGCCGTTGGGCGAGGGATCGATCGAGAAGGGCTGGCTTCGGTGTCCGTGGCATGGCTACGACTACGACCCGATCACGGCGCAGCCACCAGAGGGCTTCGATGATGCGCCGGCGTGCTTCGAGACCGAGGTGCGCGACGACGGCGTGTACGTCGCCCTCCCCGCGGAGGCGCCGCGGGTCGCCACGGTGTCCAACGTCATGGTCGACACGATGGTCAACTGGGGTGCCACTCACGTCTTCGGCATGGTCGGTCACTCCAATCTCGGCCTCGCCGACGCGATGCGCGAGGCCGAGGAGCGTGGCGATCTCACCTTCATCGGCGTCCGGCACGAGGGCGCCGCTGCGTTCGCGGCAGTGGCCTACGGCAAGCTCACCGGTCGGCTCGCTGCCTGCTTCGGAATCGCCGGACCCGGATCCACCAACCTCCTCACGGGTCTGTACGACGCGAAGACCGATCGGGCGCCGGTGCTCGCGCTGTCCGGCCAGGTGCCGAGTTCAACTCGAGGGCGCGGCGCATTTCAGGACGTGGCGCTCGAGGGCGCGTTCGCGGACGTCGCTGCGTACACGCAGACCGTGCAGGCGGGCAGCCGTCACGCCGAGCTCATGAGCCTCGCGTGCAAGACCGCCCTCGTCGAACGGGACGTGGCCCACCTGGTCGTTCCCGACGAGGTGCAGGAGCTGCCGGCTCCCTCCTCTGCGGCGGCTTCGCCGGAGGGGCGCGTCGGCTCACGGGAGATCGCGCCGCC
>CAYUBX010000451.1:0-3681 GCA_964443165.1 uncultured Acidimicrobiales bacterium | reverse complement strand
CAACCCCCGATTCACTCACCATGGGTGAACCATGTGTTCCGTGACGGAGGCCTCGTCGCGACCGTGATGGTCGCGGACAGCGCTCTGCCGGTTCGCCCAGAACTGACGGCCTGGATCAGCGAGTCATCGCGTCGGCAACGGCCTCAGCGCGCGCCGAGCCCTGCTGCCTCAGTCCATCGAGAACGCCATCGCGGTTGGCGGCGCCCTGGTTCTGGCTCAGCTTGAACGAACCCTCGAGACGGGTGACGCGAAGTCGGAATCCCACGATGTCCGCCACCTTCGACGCGACGAAGTCCTCTGGCGCATCGCTGACCGCCCAGGGCTGTTCGCTCGCCACCTCGTGGTGATCGGTCAACGTCGAGATGATCGCCAGCTTCTCGTCTGGCTCGGTCATCCACTCGATGGACCCGTGTGCCTGGACGTGCACGTAGTTCCAGGTGGGAACGACCCGTTCGTCCGTCGCCTTCGACGGGTACCAGGTGGGGCTCACGTAGGAGTGCGGGCCCGTCGCGATGGCCAACACCGGCCCATCGGTGTTCGCCTCGCGGCATTGGGGGTTCGCCGCGGAGACGTGTCCCACGAGCACTGGCTCGTCGGTTGACCCGGCCACGAGCACCGGGACAAAGCTCGCTCGGAGCTCGTCGGAACCGGCGCTGACGAGCGTGACCGCGCCGAGGTCCCTGATGACATCGAGCAGAACCTCGGGCCGTGTCTCGCGGAAGTGCGGGGGCGCGTACATGAGGTGCGACGGTAACGTCCGCGACCGGTCACCCGGCAGTGAAATTCGCAGCCGGTCGGTTGGCAGGGCGGTGGGACGACCGGGGAAGGGGACTGCTGCGTGGCGGGTTTCTCGCAGGTGCACCTCGTCCGCTGGTCAGCGCCGCTTGTGGCTCTGTGTCTCGCCGTCGCCGCCTGCTCGGATGACGGGCCCTCCGTCGTGCCGGCCGACCCCACCGGAACTGCCGCCCTGCCATCGGTTCCTCGCGATTCTGAGTCGTCTGGCAACGAGGTTCGCGTCGCGGTGCCGCCGCCGTCCGCCGCGCTGACGACGGAGCCCGCACAGAGTCTGAGCCGCATCGAGCGGCCGGGCACAGCGCCCCGCCTCGTCGTGACGGGCCCCGGCCTCACCGACGGCCGCAGCGTGGAGGTGCTCGCGCCCGCCGAGCTGATGGACGGGCTGCTCGTGTTCATCGAAGAGGTGCCCGGGTCGCTCGCAGGCAACACGCTCACGATCACCGACGATTCGTTCGAGGTGCTGGCGACCCTCGAGACACCCGAGACGCCGTTCGTCGACCCCACCGGCTGGCCCAACACGGCGATCATCCGCCAGACCGAAGGCTTCTTGGTCTTCGACGCGGCCTCGGGCCGGCTGACGCCCATCGACCCCACCGATGGCGGTGAACTGTGGGTCCTCGAGCTTCCGGCCGGCCGACGCTACGTGCCGGTGCTCGAGATCGGCGGGGCCAACGCCACGTTCGTCCTGGACCTCGCAGAGCACGTTCTGATCCCCACTCCCGGGTCGGTTCGGATGGGTCCCCCTGTCTTCTCGCCAGACGGCCGGTGGATCATCGTGGTTCCCGAGATCGAGAAGGGCGGTGCGACGGCGCTCGAGATCGTGCGGCCGGACGCACCGAGCGAGACTGCGGTCCGCATCGAGTCGCTGCCGGACGAGTTGCTGAGCGACTGGTTCTTCGACCCGGCGGGCGGGCTCTGGGTGACCAGCCGGCCGGAAGGCCACACCTCGCTCCGTCTGGTGCACCACGTCGATCTGGCATCGGGCGTTGCGTCGACCTGGTACGAGTGGAACGCGGACATCGGATTTCGGCTCGTGGCGGTGGCCGCTGATCGGCACATCGTCGAGGATTTCGGCACCCGCGACCACTACGTGGTGGACACGTCGGGCGATGTCGTGTCGTGGATCCCCTCGCCGCCCGAGGCGCCGCGACTCTTCGGTGACACGGCTGCCTACATCGACGAGAACGCGGTGGTCCTTGTCGACCTCGTCTCGGGCGAGATCCAGTGGCTCCGGGCCATCGGAAGCCCGACCCCCTCGGAGGTCGACTTCGTCGATGTGGGCCAGTACTGGATCGCCGACGGATACGCGCCCGGGGAGATCGGGCTCTTCCGCCTCGACTTCGCTCGCCAGGAACTCGTGGACCATCGCGCCGCGGTCGCCGATCTCCCCGACGGCGTCCACTTCTTCTCGTTCGACCCCACTCGCTTCGCAGCAGACGGGTCCGCCCTCGTGGCGTACGAAGGCGAGGCCGGCAGCTGGGTCGTGCACTTGCGGCCCGACGCGACCGCGTCGGTTCTCGAGCTGCCGTCCGGCCACTCTTCGGTCGACATCACGCTGTCTCCGACCGGGGATCGGGCCATCCTCCTGTCCGGGGATCGCAGTCCGGAGCGGCGTGAGTCCATCGCGTCGATGCTGGACCTCACGACCATGACCTCGGAGGACCATGATCGGCGACTGATGGGCCAACGGTTGGCTGTCTGGCTGGTGCGCTGAACCCGAGGGTCGCCCGTTCAGCCCCCGCGGAGAGCGACGTCTGCGGCGATGTCCGTAGCGAGCAGGACCATCACGAGGACGCCGATGAGCACGAGGAAGCCGAATCCCCGGGTCGTCAGCAGGCGCAGCAGGGCCAAGAACATCGCTACGAAAAGTAGTTGATACCACTGAGAGTGGTCAAAGTTGGCGGACGGCTTCGTTCGTCACTCTGGCGGGCTGCACGCCGAGTCGAGATCGTCGATCCCGGACTCGATCTCGGTGTCGAAGGCGACCTGCACCGCAGCTCGCACCTGCTCGATCGGAGCGTTGCCGCGCTTCCATTCCGGTGGAATGAAGTTGAGGGTCAAGATGCGGCTGGTGTCGAGCCGGGCCGCCACCTCGAGCATCTCCGGAAGTCGATCGAGCGGAATGTCGGTCATCAGGTGGTGGGAGATGATGTCGGTGAGATCGGTGTAGTTGGCGAGCACGCTGCGCACGCCGACCTGGTCCACCAGCGCCCCCACCACGCATCGCTGACGACTCATGCGGTGGTAATCGCTGCTCGTCGTCCTCGCCCGCATGTATGCGAGGGCGGTCAGCCCGTCGAAGTGCTGCTCGCCGGGACGCACGTCGATGTCGAGCCGGGGGCCGCCTGGCGTGATGGGCTTGATGATGTCGTCGATCCACTCGGTGACGTAGAGGTCGATGCCGCCGAAGAGGTCGATCGCCTCGACCACTCCCTGCATGTCGACGAATGCGTAGTAGTGGATGGGCACGCCGAGCAGCTGGGCGACGGCGTCCTTGATCGATGCTGCTCCGGGGTTGTCTGCCTCGGGCCACAGATGGGGGTAGCGGAGTCCCAGGTTCCACAGCTCGTTGGCGATGCCAATGAACCCCTCGGGGAATCGTTCGGCAGCCGGCGTTCCCGCCGGGTACTGCATCTTCTGCCAGTTGCGCGGGATCGAGAAGGCGACCGCATCGCCGGTGGCCACGTGAATCGACAGGGCGATGATCGTGTCGGTGCGGGCGCCGGACCGGTCAAAACCGCCGTCGCCGCCGAGGAAGAGGATCGTGAGGCGCTCGTCGCCATCCCAGGTGGGCACAGTGGTGGTCGGAGCCACGGTGGTCGGAGCCGCGGTGGTGGGGGCAGCGGTCGTGGGAGGAGCCGTGGTGGGCGCTGTCGCGGCCGGGCG
>CAYUBX010000450.1:0-3685 GCA_964443165.1 uncultured Acidimicrobiales bacterium | reverse complement strand
ACGAGCCAGCGAGCTCGCAGCGCTCCCCTGCCAGAAGCGTCCGCACGATCTGCGTCGCTTCGACGAAGGCGCCGGCACGATCACGCGGCTCGGGGTAGCGCAGCCCGGCGCCGAGCACTTCGTCCTCGGCCCATCCGGCCCCCAGCCCGAGCTCGAAGCGTCCACCGCTCACCCGCTGCATCTGGAGCGCAGCCTGCGCCACCTCGACGGGGCTGCGCAGCAGGTTGTTGACGAACGCGGTGGTGATCCCCACGGTCGTCGTGGCAGCGGCCATCGCTGCGGCGCTCACCCAGACGTGCGGGAACGGCGACGTCAGACGGAAGTGATCAGCCACCGACAGCAGATGCCAGCCCTGCCCTTCACGGCGACGAGCCCACTCCCCCGGCTCGTCGTCCACGCGCATCAGGTTGACCACGTACTCCACGGTGTGCCCTCCTCAGCCGAGCGACCGAATCGGGTCAACGCCGTCCCACCTGACCGACGACGAGCGGACCATGTCGTAGAAACCGACCAGGCCCTCACTTCGCTCGTAGATCTCGACGAAGTGCCCCAGATCGGACACCGCGTCGTGGAAAGCGAAACGCGTCGCGCCCGCCGACGCGACCATCGCAGCCGGCCATCCCCGCCCGACCAGCTCTGCCGCCGCGCGGTCGAACGACTCCACCATGAACGCCATGTGATGGAGCCCGCTGCGAGCGAGAGCGGGCGGATCGTGCACGGTGACGAGCTCCACCATCAGGGCGCCCCACTGCCCATAGGCCGACGAATGGTCGAACTCGCCAGGTTCGCCATCGATCATCACGTCGCTCACTGCGATGTGGTCGCGGACGAAGAACGGCCCAGCGCCGAGGTCGACCCAGCGCGACGCGGCCTTCCGCACATCATCCACCCCGTACGCGATCTGCACCGGACCGCCCGACATAGAGGGCGGCCGGCTCATCCGCCGACGAGGATGTCGTCGGGAACCGGCTCGACCGACACGGGGATCGCGCTCTGGATCGCCTGACCGGTGATCGGGCAATACCCGTTCTCGACGTCGATCAGCCGGTTGGTGGGCGCCCCGATGTCGCGCACCTTCTCGTCTGTGCCCGTTGTCGATCCCCAACTGTGGGCCATCGACACCACGCCTCGACGCACATCCGGAGCACCCTTGGCCACGCCGATCAGCTGAGCGTGCGGTGAAGCGATCCGGACGAGCCCGTCGTCAGCCACGCCGAGCTCCTCCATGTCGGACGGGTTCATGTAGGCGTAGTTGGTGCTGTTGCGCTGCTTGAGACCGGGGATCTCGCCGCCCAGCGAGTTGAGGTGTGTCTTGAGCCGTCGGCTCACGAGCCGGAAAGTGTGAACGTCGGGATCGAACCCGTTCATGATCTCGGCCGAGGTGGACTCGGCGCGGACCACCGCCAGCTCCTCCATGTGATCGCGGAGCGCGACCTGGAAACGACCCGCAGCGTCGGGGTCCGCCGCCGCAACGGTGACCCTGTACTCCGGAAGCACGTTGCCTGCGTTGGCCCGGATCACGTCCATCGGTACCCGGGACTTGGCGTAGATCAGGTCGAGGACGTCATCGTCGCTCGGTCGATCGCCACTCGGGATCGGCCCGCCGGGAAGCTGGATCTCGATGCCCAGACGTTCCGCGATCTCCCAATACACCTCCCACTCGTTGAGGAGGTCATCGTCGGTCTCGAGCACGGGAGGGGTGTAACAGGCGTACGGCTCGCGGAACCAGCGGTCCATGAAGGGCGGCACGTCACTGCGCTCGAGCGACAGACGCGGTCCGATCACGTAGTCGGCGAACTCGGCGGTCTGGCTCATCCGATGATCGATCACCACGAGAAGGTCGAGCGCCTCCATGGCAGCCAGCGACTTCTCCTGATCGGGCCAGGCTGCCACCGGGTTGCCGCCGTTGACGATCAGAGCGCGGATCTGGCCATCGCCTGGTTCGACGATCTCCTGGGCGATCGTCGTGCACGGCATCTCGCCGTTGTACCCATGCAGGTCCCTGAACCGGCTCCCCGGCCCCTTCGGATTGCCGAACGGCCCGATCACCTGCGCTCGCTTGGGGGTGTCGAGCTGGAGGAAGGAGCCCGACTCGATCTGCTGGCCTTCGCGGAGGTACCGGCCACAGACGACGTTGAGGCAGAGGGACAGATGCTCCATCAGGCTCGGGTGCGGGGCCATCGACGGCCCGGTGCCCGAGCCAGAGATGCCCGTGGGGCCCGCCGCGAAGAGCCGCGCCGCTGCCACCACGTCGTCAGCTTCGACACCGCATCGTTCGGCGACATACTCCGGTGTGAACGGCTGCACGGCAGCGGCGAGGGTGTCGAGCTGTTCGGGCTCCACCCAGTGCTCGCAGAATTCGACGTCGTGCAGGCCCTCCGACAGGATCACGTTGAGGAAGCCGGCGAGCAGAGTGGGGTCCTCGCCGGGCTTCACCTGGAGGTGGATGTCGGCCTGGGTCGCGAGTTCGGTACGTCGCGGGTCGACCACGATGAGCTTGAGCCCTTCGGCCTTGCGGCGGCGCAGGGTGGTGAACGGATCCGTGCCCTGAAGCCCGCCGAAGGGGGCGAAGCTCGACACCATCGGGTTGTACCCGATCGCGAGGAGAACATCGGCCTCGGTGAAGTTCTGCGGGCCCGCCTCCCACATCCCCATCCGCATCGGCGCGGTGGCCTTCATCGGCTGGTCGATCGTGACCGAGGTGTAGTAGCTCACCGACCCGATCGCCTTGTGGAAGGCCATCGCGTCCGGGTGGCTCGGCGCGTTCTGGTAGCCGCCGGTTCCGGTGTAAGTGGCGAGCGCTCGGGGGCCGTGCTCGTCGAGAATGGCTCGGAGCCGCTCGGCGATCTCGTCGAGCGCGGTCTCGCTGGGAACCTCCTCGAACGTCCCGCCCGCGGTGCGGCGCAATGTCGCGCGAATGCGCGCCGGATCGTGAATCTGGTCGGGCAGCTGCCTGCCCTTCACGCACGTGTACCCCTGGAAAATCGGGTCCTCGTCGACCCCGCTGATCTTGGTGACCCGGCCGTCGGTGATGTGCACGTCCACCGGACAGGCGGCGTGACAGATCCGGCAGAACGAACGCTTCACTTCGGTGGACATTGTTCCCCGGCTCAGTAGGGCATGGTGCCGCCGTCGACGGGGAACATGCACCCGGTCATGTTCTTCGCCGCGTCCGACGCCAGATGCACGGCGACCGCCGCGACTTCCTCCACGGTGTTGAGCCGCTTGATCGCCGCCTCTTGTGCAAACACGTCGAGGAGCGCGTCATACCCATCGAGTCCCATGGCCTCGGCGGACGCGGGGCCCGTCGCCCGCACGATGTCGGTCTCGATGAGCCCGGGCAGAATCGAGTTGATCGTGATCCCGAGCGTGCCGACCTCGTGGGCCGCAGCCTTCACCAGGCCGTTGACGGCGTGTTTGGTGGCGGCATACCCCGGGATGCCCGGCTTTCCGAGCTTGCCCTCCACCGAGGACGTCACGAGGATGCGGCCCGTCTCGCGTGAAACCATGTGCTGGAGCGCCCGCCGCATGCCCCAGAACACGTGATTGAGGTTCCAGTCGATCTCGAGCGCCCACTCCTCGTCGCTCATCTGGAACACCGGCGCCGTCATCTGCACGCCGCCACTATTGAGGCAGCAGATGTCGAGCTGGCCGTAGGTGTCGATCGCGAAGTCGACGAGCCCTT